>CACWIL010000244.1 GCA_902760905.1 uncultured bacterium | reverse complement strand
TTACCGGCGGCGTACCCCATTACATCAACAAGCTGGAAGTGGAAAACAACCTTAAAGACGCATTACTGGAAAACTTCTTTGACACCTCTGCCTATCTGTTTGAAGAACCGCAAAACTTACTGAAGCAGGAACTACGTGAACCTGCCATCTACAATTCCATCCTCACCGCCATCGCCAACGGCGCCGCTAAGTTACATGAAATCTCCCAGCGTACGGGGCTGGAAACCGCAAAATGCACAAAATATATTCATGTGCTTACAGAGCTGGGTATTATTCAAAAGATTAAACCTGTCACAGAAAAGGCGGATCGGAAAACCCTGTACAAAATCGCCGATCCCTTCTTCCGTTTCTGGTATCGGTTTGTACCCGGCAACATGATGCAAATCAGTGCCGGAACCATTGCACGAAATTACGATGCAGCCATCGGCAGCTACCTTTCCTCCTACATGGGACCTGTGTTTGAAGACATCTGCCGCCAATATCTTATCTACTACGCAGAGAATCTGCCCTTTGCCATCCACGAAATCGGCGAATGGTGGGGGCCGGATCCCGCACAAAAAAAAGAAGTCCAGCTTGCCATTGTCGCTCTTGCTTCCAAAGAGAACAACATACAAGCCGGACGCCGGTTTCTAATCGGTTCCTGCAAATATAAAAATGAAAAAACAGATATTGAGGAATTGAACTTAATTCGCGCTTACGCTTCTCTCTTCACCAACGCGAATGACGAATGCTTTTACTACATCTTCTCAAAATCCGGTTTTACGGATGTGTTACTGGAAAAACAGGAAAAGGGAGAGGTGAGGTTAGTGACACTGGAGGAAATGTATCTAGTGAAATAGACCTACCATGAATTGCAATTAATTATTTAGCTGTTTGAGTACTTCATTTTTGTTGAAATTAGTGTCAAAATCGTCATTATAAGTTGCCGGAAGATTTCCTATTTTAGTAACACTTAAACCTTTAGAACTATTGGCACCTGCACTACCGCTATTATTAAATGAATCCATAACAACTTTAGCTGCCACGACTTTATCACTATTATCATACAGAAGCTTAATCTTTATACCGCCTCTATCATAGGTTTTATTATCAGCAGTTTTAAACGTACTTCCTGTATCATTACCCAATGCGTAATCAGAGAATAAGTATCTTGTTTCAGGATTATAATCCTTGGAACTATCATAAATCCCATCTTTTCCATAATCTTGTTGCAGCCAATTATATATATGTGCTTCTAACTCTCCCTTACCTGTATCGGATATTGAATCTCCGTTGGCTACAAAACTCATTCCGCCATTCTCATTATTAGTTAAATGACCAAGTAGAATAACTCTATTCGACCAAACAGTATCCGCTCTTGTAAACAAAGGATACAAATCCGCCTTTGTTAGTCCAATAAAATAACCTGCAAGATTTGCCATTGCTTCCTGATCAATTGAGAGTCGCTTTTCATTTTCAATCTTAGAAAGCTCCTCTTTAGACATGCTTCCCCAATGTTTTAATGCCGAAGCATAATCTTTAACGTCACTAAAAACAGTCACCACATCATCAAACAAGCCTTTCACTGCGCCACCAATATTGGAACTGTTCAGCAGCATGGCAATACCCACAACAAATGCAAGCAACAGGGCATACTCTATGATGCCCTGACCTTTCTGTTTAACCACATTTCTTAACTCCCTTAACATCTGCATTCTCCTTTTGCAGAAACCGCTAAATTAAGCATGAGAATATATTTTCAAAGTTGTTTTGTTATAAAAAACTTAATAAAATTATTCCTTTTGAAGCAAAATCATAATATCATAAAAAATCTGTAAATGCAATAACTGACGCAGATATTTCAATAATTATCTTCATCAGCAGAGAGACAATTGATACTACCAGAAATATTTTTCTATGCATTTTGTGGCAGAACGGATTCGACACCGTCCCTGAAGTAACAGATTACCTTTAAAAGCCAAATGAAAGAAAAAGAGGTAAACTGAAAAGTATCGTGTTTACCTCAAAAACTACAATTTGTAATAGCTCGCCCCAGCTTCAGGAAAAGAACCGGGCACTGGATTTTTCATAGACCCGCTTTTCTCTTCGGATACAATATGTGAGTATCGGATTTTAATTCACCATAAAGATTTATCATAATATTGTGCAGTTCCTTTAATTGCATATGTTGGGTTGTTTATTATATCGTTACCTCCTGCCGACCCTGTATTCTTTATTTGTGTGTGACCTGCTTCATTGACATGTAAATAAAGGCCTTCAGCAAATTGAGCTTTATCATTAAGGTAATTATAATTAGAAGTAGATGTATTACCTACCCTTAAAGCAATATCAACAAAGTCAACTTTACCGTCTGTATAGTGCAACCTTACCGTAACCCTTGCGCTGTTATATTTCAGCAAATCATCCGAGAAAAAAAGCCTGTCAGTGCATACTGTGTTGCGCTTACCAGTCTTAATATAATCAGGATTATCAGCATCGTACTTATCATAAACTCTCGCTTCATTGTTAGTCAGATACAAAGCCGTATTCTGATTGTTATTCTTCTCATAATGAACCCAGCCCTGGGTCCGGCCATCTGCGCTATTACCATTCTCGTCCAAAGTATTAAATCTATATGACAACGGGACTAATACACCTGTAGAAAATCCGGTATTTGGGGAATCATCTTTCGAGTCGCATTTAAGAGCAGCAATAAATTCGGGCGCCACACCGGTTTTATCACTATTAGAATAAAAATCCATTAAATTCATAACCTGATTTTCTGTCTTTCCGAGATAGGTTTCAGCAATTTTAACCAGGGCTTTCTGGTCAGCCTCAATCCGTTCCGGATTATCCATTTCACCTTTAATTGTTGCTGAAGTTTGATACCTCATGGCGTGATAATACTCCATGTA
>CACWIL010000243.1 GCA_902760905.1 uncultured bacterium | reverse complement strand
TCCAGATTTTGAAGAATATACAAAATCCCACTATTTTATAAAAAAGCCTGACTGTATCTATCTTTCCCTTGGAGATACTGAAGCTAAAGCCAAAAATAAAGTACTGGCGACCGTCCAGGATAAAACTGAATCTCTTTTTGAACTGTATAAATCACTGGAAATCCCGGTAATTTTTGAATTAAACAAAGGAAATCACTTTATGGAAGCTGCTTTACGTACTGCCAAAGGGATCAAATGGATTCTGGAACGATAAAGGAGATAAACTACACTATATATAGCGTACTGTAAATAATAGAGATTCTGTCTACCAATTTGTAGAAATCAATATACCTTCCCTTTCGGGTAAGCGTAAATTTTCCGCCCTTTCAGGCTATTGAGACCGCTGAAACATCTGATCTTTTAATCAATTTAATGTTCCAGGGAAGAAGTTCTGACCAGTTTGAATCAGTCCAGCCGGTTGTGTCTGCAGCTAATTCAAAGATTGAAGAAAGATATTCTTCAGGATTGATATTGTTTATTTTAGCACATTCTATCAAAGAAAACAACAGGCATGTTGATCTGGCTCCTTCTTCTGAAGCTGAAAATAAGAAGTTTTTTCTGGATAGAACATACGGTCTTATTGAACGTTCGCTGATTGAATTGTCTAAATAAATCTCAGGACAATCAAGATAATTCATCAGTTGAGGCCATGCTGTTATTGCATATTTTAGTGCCTGCCCGAACTTAAAAGATTCCGGGACTGTATGTCTAGTTTCAATCATCCAGTTATAGAACTCATCCATAATCGGCTTAATGATTTCACGGCGTTTGGCAAGAAACTCTGCATCAGGAAGGTTATTCTCTCTCAGACGGTTTTCTGCATAATACATCTGCTGGATATATTTTATAGCTTTTGCTGCACCTTTTGATTTCCCGTTGAGTAATGCATCATAGAACTTGCGGCGTATATGGGCAGCGCAGGCTACATGAATAATCTTAGCTTTTGGATGGAGGAGATTATATTCTTTTAAGGCTGATTCATAGCCGGGATATTCATCTGTCTGAAGCCAGCCCTTGAAGCCCTTAATAAATGGCTTTATGTATTTCGAACTCCGGCTTTCAAAATACCTGTATAGTACAAGTTTCCTGTCTTTTGGTCCGCCATGAGCAAGCCAGATGTAGGATTTCTTGCGTTCCTTGTTTCCGTTTTCGTAATTCAAAATCCGACATGTGGTTTCATCCATATTTAAGACTCTGCCGGTTTTGATATGCTTCATAAGCACACTTTCCAGAGGCTTTAACTTTTTATAAACCTCAAGCTGCCATTTATCCATTGTTGCGCGGGAAAGGTCAAAGCCTTTTCTTTCAAAATTCTCTGACTGCCTGTAATACGGCATGTGATTGCAGTATTTGTTGGTAAAAATGTAACTCAAAAGGCCTGGTGTTGCTATTGATTTTGGAATTATATTTTTTACAGCAGGAGCCTGACGGAATACAGGATGTTCTTCGTCTCCACTCCCCTCACATTTTCTGCAGGCATAGACCGGATAGATATGTTCTTCAATATAAAGCTTTTCGGGAATGATGTTGTATCGTTCTGTTTTTTTATCACATATTTTTACAAGTTTTGCTCCGCAGCCACAGATTTTCTCGGATTCTGGAATATCGTGATAGATCTTTACCCTTTCAAGGTTGGCATCCAGCTTTTTACGGCCGCATTTGCGTCTTTTATATGCTTTTACGAGTATATTTTCTTCTTTTAATTCTTCGAGTTCTTCATTTGTGAGAAGTTCATTTTCAGGGAAATCATCAAGTTCATCAAATAATGGCAGCCACTGTTCAAAGGATTTTTCAGAATGACAGCCGAAACGGTATGATATTTGAGTTCTCAGTCGTTCTTCAAGCCCGAGAATTTTTAAATCTTTTGAATTATTGTCAGATTTGAGACTTTTTATTTCTTCATCTTTTTGTTTCAGCTCTTCTTTCTGCTGATTAATCGTAAATAACTGCAGATTAATTTTTTCTTCTTTTGAGGAAAGCAACTTGTCCTTTAAAACAAGCTGCTGCTGCATTGATTCTATTTCAATCTTTGCAGCAGCAAGTTCTGTGAGAGCTTCCTGTATTGTCACTTCCCTTTTCATGTTTTAAATGTTAACAGATTTAAAAACTTTTAAAAAGGGGGCGTTAATATTTTTTCTGATAAATTTTATGGTCTTACAGCAGATGGATGGTCTTTATACCACTGCACGCGCCACTGTGTGTCCCAGGTGTTTTCTATGCAGTAAAGATTATGCGTGTTAGTGTTCCAGTTCATGCGAAGAATGTAGATGTCTCCACTTGGATGAACTGCTGCTGATTCAAACTGTTCATTCTCTGAAGACAGATTTATTGTATTTACTAATTCGTTATTTTTGAATAAATAGATATTTGAATCTAATGTATAGAACATATATCCATTTATCTGTGCTCCATACCAATAATAAATGACTCCGTTTTCATACAATGTCTTATCTTTTATAAGAATTCCTTTTTTGCCGTTTTCACTGTTTTCTGAAAAGAGTTGTTGTGTTTCTTTTGGAGTTTTATAATTTTTCCGATTTTCTTCTTCGTTTGTTGAAGGATGCATTATGCAATGAATATTTGACTCTTTGTCTGAAAATAATACAAAGTCATATTCTGGATTATAATAGTAATTTCCGTCCAGAATACTATTGTCTTGAATTATTTTAGACATAGAAATACTGATCTTTACTTTTTCTTTATCAAATACTTTTAAGCTGCCATAATAACCATCAAAGACGAATAGATTATTGTTTATATTTATTCTAAATGGATTTCTTGATAAATCTAATATATGTCACCGACATCTTTTCTTAAATATAAGCCTTTCTGTAGGTTTCCTTGAGGAAATTCTTTTATCTTTTTTATTTCAAAACCTTCTGCGAATGCGATAGAAAAAATAAACATGCACATTATTGAGATTATTGTTTTCTTCATTTTCAGTTCTCCTGTATTTTATTATTTTTCCAACTTTTGTATCATTTCAACAAGTTTCTGGCAGTGTTACATCTGCAGAAGTTTTTCCTTCATCTGTATACCACACCTGATTATCGAAATATTTTGATTAATCAGCACTTTTAAAATGTACACCATTTTATACCATTTTTTTCTATAATTATATAGTTCCTATTTCCTAATCAATACTCTCAAACATCATCGGTTCATAGGCACAGAAGAAATCGATTCCTTTCAGAAGCATTTTTACTTCATCTATTTTTATCTCTCTGGCTTCTTCTACAGTATCCGGCCATGGCCACTGCCCTTTCTCCAATATCTTTTGAGCAATCCAGAAGCCGTTTGTATCCCACCATACAAGTTTTAGATGTTTTCTCTGTGCATTGCAAAACATGAAGACTGCTCCACTAATGCCGCCGTCTGGAATATTTTGAAAAGTATTGTCTCTTCTGTTGTTATGGGAATATCGATTTCTATCCCCCCTGCCCTGACTGTTATCAGTTCTTTACGGTCTATTCCAACAGCAATTCGGTGCTTTGATGCACTCGGAATATCAAGCTCTACAAATTCAGATGCCTGGAAAACTTCTGCGGTGTTTTCTGGAAGTCCTAGTTTTGCTCTCTCCATCTTTTCGTGAATCCAGGATCGCAGCGCTTCGGGCTGAATGCTGTGCATTTGACTGAAAGTTTCAATATCCATATTTGAAACTGCAAACTCATTGATTAATTCTTCTTTGACTCGTTTTACTGGGAATATCATAAAAAATCTCCTCGCTTTGAGGAGATTGTACATCTTATTTTTGTCGATTCTTAGGGGGTGTTAATTAGACGCTTACCCTTTCGGTGCCATTCTATGACACTTTTATAGTGTATAATAATAAAACCCTTATAATAACAAAAATATCTGGAGGATTTTATTATGGAAAAGCATAGAATGATTCAATATGCATTAAACAAGAATGATGAATTAGTATTTATTGATGATGTACCTAATGGTAATAACTGTGAATGCCATTGTTCATTTTGTAAAGAACCATTAAATGCTCGAAATGGCGGAACTATAAATATTCACCACTTTGCACATCTTTCTGGTACCGATTGTACAAATGCTTTCGAAAGAACAGTCCATTTACTTGCAAAACAGATTATTGCTGAGGAACAAAGAATCCCATTATTCGATAATAATAATCAGCCTTTAAAAATCGAAAATATTGAAATTGAAAAGGACCTTGGAGATATTCGTCCTGATTTACTTGTTACATTTGAAGGACATCCAATTGCAATTGAGATATACGTGACACATGCTATAGATGATAC
>CACWIL010000242.1 GCA_902760905.1 uncultured bacterium | reverse complement strand
GCCTTTCCTTTAAATAAATTGCTGACCACCTTGATTGGTACGATTCTGCCTAAGCCCCAGGCTCCTAATCCAGCAACTGCACCTGCTGTTGAATATAAGCCTAATTCTTTTAAACGTCCTGTACGTTTACCCCATTTCTCTGCTTGTGCTTTGCACCCCTGGTCATTAATTGGCGTACCATATATCTGATTTAAACATTCTTCGGCTGTTAATTTGTTATGTCCGCTATTTCCCATAAATGCTGTATTAACGCCATGCTCAAACGGACTTTCTCCGTATGTCTTGATATCAGTTCGTAAATCCGGCTTTTCGCCATTAGGGTTCAGTCCTTTACCGATTTCTGCGTACATTGTTGAGATATATTCATCAATGTTTTCCCTGTCGTTTTGTCCGCCGATTGAGTTTTTATAATACTCATTGTATTTGTTTATTATCATTTGTTTTAATTCAAAATATTTTGTTGCAACAGCATCCATATTAGAGTTGTGTACTGCATCATACATTTCTCTTACGGCATTTTTAGCATAACCGTCTTCCATTATTGTTTCAAAAAATGCTTTATTATGTGCAATATTATTTTGTACCTGAGCTTGTTCTTTTGCTGAATGTATATCTACTTGATTTTGCAGCTGTAATTTTTGTATTTCATTTTGAGCGCTGTACATGTTTTTCATCATTTCAGTATAATTAGACATAAATGTCGGATTATACATTCCGCTCATCATTCCCATTCCGCCAAGCATCATTGGGTTAGACATCCCGTAGCTGCCGTAACCGTTCATCATAGCCATCATTGAAGGATCATAATATGAACCGTATAATCCGGCACTTCCTAAACCACCGTAACTTCCTATTGATGATAATCCTGTCGTCATAACGACCTCCTACTATGATTTTAAATTAACCTAATTTAACCTTACATGTATATAAAGTGTTTTGTTTTATTAAAATTGACTAATTTTTCCTTCTATTGTTACAAAACTTTACAATTTAATTACAGACTCTTTTGTAGTATTATAAAATATAGACTGTACGTGGGGTTTAATAATGAGAATTGAGGCTGAAAATTTAGTAAAAATATATGGTGACAGAAGCGTCGTTAATGATGTGTCTTTTTATATGGATAAAGGTGAAGTCGTGTGTTTGCTTGGTCCTAACGGAGCCGGTAAAACGACAACTTTTTACATGATAGTGGGACTTGTTAAACCAAATAAAGGAACGGTTAAAATTGATGGAAAAGACATTACAAGCTGGCCTATGAATCTGCGTGCAAAAGCAGGTATCGGATATTTGCCTCAGGAAAATTCCATATTCAGAAAATTGACAGTTGAAGAAAATCTTCAACTTGTTCTTGAGATGAATGATAAACTTACTGTTAATGAGAAGAAGGCAAAGTTAGAAGAACTGCTTAACGAGTTTGGGGTAGAAAGATTAAGAAAATACCCTGCTGTTGCTCTATCCGGTGGTGAAAGAAGACGTGTTGAAATTGCACGAGCACTTGCGGCTAGTCCGGATTTCATGCTTTTGGATGAACCGTTTGCCGGGATTGACCCGATTGCAATCGGTGATATTAAGGACAACATAAGAAAAATTTCCGAAGAAAAAGGGCTTGGAGTACTAATTACCGACCACAATCCTAAAGCAACATTATCGATTACGGACAGAGCATACGTTATATTTGACGGTAAAATAAAAATTCAAGGTAAAAGTCAGGATGTCGCTGTTGACCCTGTTGCAAAAGAGTTTTACTTAGGAAAGGATTTCCAACTGTAAATGAAAAGATTTTTTACCGTATATGACAGATATATTTTTACTCAGGTTTTAACAACTACTTTTGTTGCTATATTATTGTTTACAATAGTCTGGATAGCACCGGAAATGCTTCTTAATACGATTAAAAAAATATTAGAAGGAGCATATACTTTAAAAACAGGTATTATGGTATTATTATATGAACTGCCGAAAATCTTTGGTAAAGCTTTCCCTGTAGGACTTTTACTCGGGTCTTTATTTACATTTGATAAGTTAAGTAAAGATTCGGAATTAACTATTTTCAGAGCTGTCGGTATGTCTTTTTCAAGAATATTAAGACCCCTTCTTATTTTGAGTTTAATAGTTACATATTTGTGTTTTTTAACATATGATAAATGGATTCCGTATTCTTGTAAAAAACTTAAAGAAATAAAAGGCGGGCAGCCAATTACACAGTATATATATACGCAAAAGGATGTAAATAATCATCCCGACAAAGCTGTAATTGTTTCTTACTTTGATTCAAATACTATGTCAGATGTTATTGTTATGAATTTTGCTAAAGAAGTATTTGATGATTTACATGCCGTATCAAACATACTTGTTGGTAAAACTGGAAAATTTGAAACAGATAAGAACGGAAAACCTGTATGGTGTCTTTATGATGTAACTTCATACGATATTAATGATAACGGTATATTCCATAAAATAGACAAGAAAGAAAAAGAGTATGTTCTTAGCGGCAATGAAGCAGAAGATGCATACACCATTATGGTTAATTCAACAAAGCGTGACAGAGATATAAATAACAAAGATTTAAGAAAGTATATAACTCTTCTAAAACGTGAAAATCTTGATGAAGAATACAGACTTATGCAAAACAAATACTATCAAAGATTTTTACATCCGTTTGTTTGTGTTCTTCTTGCTATATTAGGATGTCTGTTAGGTTTTAGTAAACCTCGTGAACAGAGGTTGATTGGCTTTACTATTGCGATAGGGTGTATCTTTTTATATTATATTACCTTGCCGTTTTTTGATCTTCTTGCTGAAAAAGCTGTTCTGCCTCCGTTTATTACTGCAGCATTTCCGCCATTTGCATTTTTATGTGCAATAATTATGTTTTATAAATCAAAGGATCTTTAATA
>CACWIL010000241.1 GCA_902760905.1 uncultured bacterium | reverse complement strand
AATGTTGTAATATAAATCATTGGAAAACGAGCTCTGATTAAATTTGCTAATTTGTATGTACTCATATAAATCTCCTTTTTAAACCGAAAACAGGAAATGTAAAATTAAAAATAATTTTCCACTATTCATCTTCAATTTTCAATTGTAAAAATAATATCATTATTTAAAAACCTTTAAATCAACCATTAGCTGTATAATTATAGATCTAAATTTCGTTCATCATATTTTATTGTAATATTTTTGTTTTTCTTTGGTATAAATATTTCATCTTTAGAATTTATTTATTGAACATCAGGATTTAATTTTTTTATTTTTTTACTTTTTAAAAAATCTGCATAATTCTGTTTCGCATAAATGTTAGAAGTATTTATCACAGAAAGTATAATCCATATTGGAGAGATCGCTAATCCTATAAAAATCAAATCATTTGCTTGTTCTATAAAACCAAACAAACAACATATTATAGAAATTACGGCAAAACTTGTAACAATTATAAATTTAGTTTCTTCCATATTATTTAATTCCTAATATATCAATTTTCTTTAGTATCTCATCAAAATTACCCATCCCGTTCATAAAAATTTGTCCGTTTTTTGAAATGTTTACCTCTACCTTGTTTTTGTATTTAGTAAAGATTTCTTCATTATACCTGTCTGTCAAAAAATGGTATCTCTGATTAGACGAACCGCACCAGGGACGAGAGTAATCAGTAAGTTCCTGAATAAACTCACCGTCTATCAATAAATCTGTATTATCCAATAGTTTTGTATTAACAGGATTTTCTTTTAAAACTTCATATTTTCCTCCCGTAAAACAAACCACACTTAAACCTTTTTCTTGTACTCTTTCTGCAATTATACCGAGAGCCTCTGCCTGTTCAAACGGTTCACCCCCTAAGAAAGTTACCCCTTCAATGGGTTTACTCCCTCTCCCATCTGGAGAGGGTTGGGGTGAGGGGGCAATATTATTAAAAATATCTTTAATAATATCCTCAACATCATACAACTCGCCCTTTTCATGAGACCACGTATGTACAGCCTGACATCCTTTACAATGCCTTGAACAACCTTGAACCCAGATACAATATCTGTTCCCAGGACCTTCTACTTTTGTATTTTTTATTATATTAAAAATTCTTAGATACATTTAAATATCCAAGTTCCTTTCATCATATTTTTCTATATTTTTTTGTTCTGCAGGATTCTGCTTTTCTTCAGTTTTAATTACATCAATATTTTCAGATTCCTGCTTAATTTTATCAGATTTTTTCTGTTGAGTAACCTCACCTGTCTGCTGATAATTATCTGTCGATTTTTTGACTATTGTCACCACTTGAATATCATTTCTTTGCATATATTTTGACAAAAGCTTTGTATAGAATTGAAATTTGTCCTTCTCCTGTTTAAACTCTGAAATTATATTTAACAATAAGTACTTGTTTCCCTTAATTTTAAACTGTTTTGGCTGACTGCTCCATAATTCTGAACAAAAAATACACCCTTCACTATCTATAAATTCCATTGAACAATATTCATTCTGCGCATGTTTTTCATCATAGTCAGGATATTTTTTAAAAAACGGTTCATAAAAATACTTTAAACCGCCTGTTGTATTTGACGTCTGATTTAATCTGTAATACAGGGCTTTAACGGCTTGATAATCAGTTCGCTTGTTATACTCCATATCGATAATCGCCCACATAGTGCCTGCATGTTCACTATTTCCCTGCACTTCAAAAAATCTTCCTTTTCTTCTGCCGTTACTTTTTTCTTTACAATAAAACCTAATCCCTTTTTCATCCTTGATAAGACGCAGCTCACAATGATTATTTTTAAGGTATGTTCTTGGAGTATTGCTTGCATAGTACTGCTGCAACCTTCTGTTATATTCTTCCCGAATTCTGTCCAATCGGGAATCCAATGATAACGAAAAGTCATCATCTACACCTATTAAACCGTACCTTCCGTACTCCATATTTCTAAGACGAAAATTATTTCTGGAATATCTTCCGTTATAACCGTTTGCAGATGCTATTGCATATATTATTCCTATGACTAAATAAATAAAAAATTCCATTATAAATCAATTCTCCGCTCATTATAACGTTGCAAATTAACAGAACCTTTCATCTTTTTAACACATATTAATTGTTCCAACTGTTTTTGCATATGAGGTTTCAAGTGTAAAAATAAACAAACATCATTAACACTTTTAAATCCGCCAATTTCTTCCCGTTTTTTTATAAGCTTTTTTGCCATTACTATACTGACACCCGGAAGAGCAGTAAGCTCGACTTCAGAAGAATTATTTACATCAATTTTTTCTTTTTTATTTATACTGACACCTTCTGTTTTTACTACATCAATTTCAGGTTTATCAGGTTTTAATTTTTCATCCTTATTATACAAATCTTTCTGTTCGCCATTAATATCGATACTCACTTGGAACTTTTCACACAACTTAACTAATTCATCAAAAGTCGTTTGATGAGAAAAGCTCATACAGAACATGTCCCACAAATCACTGTAAGCATGAACTCTTGATCTTACTACTTTAAAACTCCTGTTTCTCCCGATATCATATGCTGTAATAGTCTGACCATCATAACCAAGTCTTAATGTACAATATTTGTTTGATAGCCTTAAATTTTTCCAGATATCATTATATGGAGCAAGATATATCTTTGCCTCATTTAATGCCATCTGTCTGCGCATTGAATTACCATTGCGTTCTGTATTATTAGAACTTATATTACGTATTATTAAATATCCTATAAACAATAAAAGCGAGATTATTATTGTCTGGAACGGAAACATTGCTAACAAATATATAAATAAACCAACTATTGATGATATTAGCCTATATCTTTCCAATATATCCTCGCTTTTACTTTTGTTTCATCAGCATATTGTATAGACTTTCCTGTAATATAATCCCACACCAACTATTGATAATATTATATCAGGCATGAAAGCCGCAAGAGCAGGTGCAAGCGAACCGGCTTCTCCAAATGAGATTGATAATGCACGTACAAGATAATAACCAAATATAATCAATATACTAAACAAAAAGCCTCTGTTATAACGGACTCTCGGAGGAGTAATTGCCAGCGGAACCCCAATAAGGACAAATACTACAGTAGTCAGAGGCAACGCAATCTTATCAAACAAACTTATAGTAAGCCAGGGTATGTCCTCTTTATTTGCCTTAGGTATAAGAGAACACAATTGTATAAAATTATGTTCACTGGCCAGATTTCTGTTAATTTCATCAGAAAGATCCATTCCAAATTTGATAACAGTATCGTCAAACAAAGTTGTATCAAGAGCTTTTCCCCTGTTTGTAACTGTATATATTGCACCCTTTCTGAACTGCCATCCTTCTTCTTCGGTTTTGCCTTCCTTTGCTTGAAGAATTTGTATCGTTCCATCCTTTGAAGCATCAAGCACTGTTATATTATGAAGAACTCCGTCTGTACAGTCCCCAACATAGAACAAGCGTTTCAGCATGCCACTGT
>CACWIL010000240.1 GCA_902760905.1 uncultured bacterium | reverse complement strand
GGGAAGTAAAATTGTTAAAAATATTGAAAATATAGAAAAATGGAGGGGCGTGAATAATTCTCTATCAATCAAACTTGATAGAGAGAAGAGTTATTGTGTAATCCTTATGAATCCAGTTCAATATGCAGCATCATGTTATAAATTTTGGGATACTATAAAAGCTAAAAACGGTAAAGTTCCTGCTAATTTAACTGATTTTACTCATAAAGTTTTTGAGTTTCTTTTTTTGAATAATGACTTGCGCTTAAAAGAGGACTTTAAAGAAAGATTACGGAATTTATATACAAAAGGCGACATTGTTATAAATAGTACGACAGAAAAAAATCGTTCTATTGTTAAGAATGCAATAGAGGAAGTAAAAATTGAAATTCATTTAACGACATTGCATCCATCTAGTAGAAAAAATTTTTGTTAAACAAAAGGATATTTTAGAAAGGACATGCGACATGACTATTCAAATCATTATCTTTTTAACTAAAAATAAACTTTTCGCTGCTGAGGTTGCCAATAACGGACAAGCTGATGCTATCAGCATTAATGGAAATCCGGATATTAAGTGCGATGATGCAACTGATGTCGATGAGTTATTGGAATGTCTTTTCGATGCGTTTAGCATTGACAGTTTTGCAGACGACAATTTTGATATTGTAATTGTTGATTGCGGCGGTGACAAAAAGATCGTATCGTATTTGAACGCTAAATGCGCAGACGCTGCCAAGTTGAGCATCATTGGTATAGAAAAACTTTTGCCGCTGATAGTTTGGAATAAAACGCAGTTGCAGACCGGTGAAGAAATTGTCGCAGCCTTTGATGAGGCTTGCTATAAAGTGGCTTGCGATGAGAATAACATTGTAAAAAAATGGACTCCTAAAATGTGTAGTCAGGACGAATACAGGATTCGCTTAATGTTCAGCAGTGCGCCTTTGATTATTCATCCGACGGCTATTTTCAGAAGAGAGTTGCTTATTAAAAATAACTTACGTTATCCTGAAGAACTTAAGTATAAATACGCTGAAGACTATAAAATGTGGACGCAATGCAGCAGTTGCGGTGAAATTGGAATTTTAGAGGAAACTGTTATAAAGTACAGAGAAGAGAAATCCGATAATCGTATTACTGTTAGACATAAAAAAGAAATGGCACAGTGCGGTTTTGAGATTCAGCGAGATCAGTTAAAAAATTTGGATATTGAATTAACAGAGGAAATGTATCATTACAACAATCAACTGTTAATGGGTAGAAAACCATATGATATAAAGTATAAGCGGTGGATGGATTTAATTATAAAGCAAAACGCGAAGTACAATGTATACTCTCAGCCCGTGTTGAAGAAGCAACTTCATGAGCGTTGGTACAATATTGTATACTATGAAATTGCATATGAGAAGTCATTTTCCAAAAAAATAAAATATTTTAACTCTTTCTATTTTGGACAGAGAACGAAGTTTATAATATCAAGAATAACAAAGAAAAAACCTGTAAAGTTTTAATTTTTCGGAGGAGTATATGGATATCAGTCAGAATTACCAAAAGTACCATACACATATATCGTCAGAGCATAAATGGTTTGACTTAAAACTAAAGGAAGTATGGCGTTACAAAGACTTGATTTGGCTTAACACCAAGCGCTCCTTTACGGTTACATATAAGCAGACGGTTTTAGGCCCTGCGTGGATATTTATTAATCCTATTATCACCAGTTTTATTTACGCATTTGTATTTGGCGGAATTGCCGGAATGAGTACAGATGGCTTACCTCAAATTCTATTCTATCTTCCCGGTACAGCAATATGGACATACTTTTCCAGTTGTTTGGTTAAAAACGCTACTACTTTTACTGCGAATGCCGGCGTTTTCGGAAAGGTTTACTTTCCAAGATTGACCATTCCTATTTCCAATATGCTATCAGCTGCAATTACATTTGGTATCCAGTTTATTATGGTGATGATTGCTGTAATCGTATATACTTTGTTGGGACAAGTTTCACCTAATTGGTGGCTGTTCTGGGTGATTCCTCTTGTACTGATCCATCTTGGTGTAATGGGAATGGGTATCGGAATCATTATTTCCAGTATGACCACTAAGTATCGTGATCTTACGGTCTTAGTAGGTTTTGCTGTTCAACTCCTTATGTATGCTACGCCGGTTGTTTATCCTCTTTCGCAGCTTAGTGACGGCTGGATGAAAACAATCATTATGATAAATCCCGTTACAATGCCGATTGAACTTTACCGTTACGCTTTACTCGGTGTAGGAACACTCAAATGGGTGTATTACGCAATTTCTGTTGCTTTTACCCTGGCAGTAATTATATTTGGTATTATGGTATTCAATAAAGTTGAGCGTACCTTTATGGACACAGTCTGATGGAGGACATTATGGCAGAAAATGAAAACAGACCGGTTGCTATACAAGTATCCGGCGTCAAAAAGATGTATAAGCTTGGTCAGATCGGCGGAGGTACGCTACAAAAAGATCTCCAGAGTTGGTGGGCAAAAAAGCGCGGTAAAGAAGATCCAAACTCTAAGATTGGAGAGGGTGAGCGTAGCCATGGTGATACCTTTATGGCGCTCAATGGAATTGATTTGACTATTTATCAGGGTGAAGCAGTTGGTATAATTGGCAGCAACGGTGCCGGTAAAAGTACATTGTTAAAGCTTTTATCCCGAGTTACTGCCCCCACCAAAGGTGAAATAGACATTTACGGCAGAATTGCATCTATGCTTGAAGTTGGTACTGGTTTTAACGGAGAATTGACTGGTAGAGAAAACGTATATATGAACGGAGCAATTCTCGGAATGACAAAGCAGGAAATTGATGCCAAGATGGAAGAAATCATTGAATTCTCTGAGGTTAGAGAGTTTATTGATACGCCTGTAAAGCGTTATTCCAGCGGTATGTTTGTAAAG
>CACWIL010000239.1 GCA_902760905.1 uncultured bacterium | reverse complement strand
ATTCTTTAATTCATCAATTCTATTATTTGCCTCTTCGTTTCCCTGTTCAACGGCTTTTCTATACCAAGATGCTGCCTGTTCATAATCTTGTTCAACCCCTATTCCTGTCCGGTAACAATCACCTAATTTCAACTGTGCAGCAGCGTATCCTTGTTCTGCAGATTTTTTAAACCAGTAATACGCATTTTCATTATTGTTTTCAACTCCAGTACCATACAAATAACATATGCCAAAAGCCATTTGGCTTTCAGCTAAACCTTGAACAGCAGATTTTTTAAACCAAGTTATAGCTTTGAAATAATCATTTTTTTCTATATAGAACATTCCTAATAATAATTGAGCTAAAACATGATTTTTTAATGCGGCTCGTTCCCAATACATTTCAGCTTTTGCATTATCGTTTTTTAAACAAACACCCCAAAAATATAAAACACCAACAAAAAACAACGCCTGCTCATTAAATGATTCACTCTTTTTTATGCAGTAGTCCTTAATGGTATTTGCAATATTAAAAACGACCTCTTCGTTTTGCTGGAGCCTTGCCTTGTTTGCTAAATAGCTTTCATAGTCATTGTCTTTATTAACTTGATTGTTCTTCTCTTTATCTTTTATAACAGTTACAATATCTGCAATCCACTTTCCCAGTTCATCCATAAGTGTATTCAGCTTATACTTATCCCGATTAGGCAAAACTAATTCCCGGACAACCTGCTCCAGTTCCTTCAGATTGCCGATGTCAATTTTTGTTTCATTCTTCTCTAACTTGCCTTCTAATGCATATTTTGCAGAAATACCGACAACAGTCTGCACTTTATCTTTTAATTGAACACGTAAATTATCCAAAAATTCTTGCGGATCTTCTTCCTCCACGTCCAATTCGTCCATTTTGTTAACAATAGCAATAGGCTTTAAGCGTGGCGTCAGAGATTCCATCGCATCAACTTCTGTTTTGGAACCGGACTGTAATGAAGAAAACATCCAAAGCACCGTATCAGCATTACTTACAAACTTTTTTGTTGTAGCTGAATGTTTTTCGTTAACATCGTTAAGGCCAGGACTGTCAATAATCGTTACATATTGCAACATATCAAGCGGCATTTGTCGCTCGACATATTCAATATTTTCATGTGTTTTATCTTCACTTTCCGTTCCAGCCTTTGATGTCAATTGTTTAAAAGAAGCAAGTTCATATTCTTTTTTAGTCCCGTCAGTAAAATGAACAAGAATTCTATCCTGTAAACCATAGCAAAGTTTGGTAATAACTGCAGTGGTAGGCGTTGCATTTACTGCAGTCACTTCTTCTCCCACCATTGCATTGATGAAAGTAGATTTACCGGTAGAGAACTCTCCCATTACCATAATCATAAGCGGCGCACCAATATGTTCAATTATTTTATCCAAACCAGGCAATGACTTTTTGGTAATACCCAAATCAATATTAGCCAGTTCTTTTCTGCTTTTTACCAGTGTATCAAGCATTTTTGCTACAAGCTCTTTTTCAGTCATGGTGGGTGCCTCCGAATTATATTCTGCTAAAATTTTTTAACATTACGTTTAATACATTATTGATGGTTATAACATTAAAAACTCCAGAATTTATGCGTTAACTTTCATGACCTCTTTGAATTGATAAAATGCATTATTTCTCTTTCCAAATTGGGGAAACCAGTTTGTTCTATTATCATTTGTAAGGTCAAATTTCTGATTGGATTCCATGTTTTTATTTGGCGATATTTTAGCGCCTTCTCACTGGAAACAAAAAATATCCGTTTGTCGAAGTCACCGATATCAGAAAGTTCTTCTAAAGCATTCTGTTTAACATAATCTTTAAAGTCATCAACATCATCTTCTTCAGGATCAATTTCATCTATTTTATTTACTACAATAAAATACTTTTGTATCTCATCAAATTGATATCGTTCACGTAAAAATTCTTTTATTTTTTTTAATCGTATCATTATTGCGCTTTCCAATAAGATTACGACATCCGCTCTTTTTATATAATCATTTTTGACTTCGTTATTGCTTTCCAAACTTTCAATACTTATATTACCCATACCGGGAGTGTCTATCACTTCAACATTGTCTTTGCAAAAAGATGCCGGATATTTTACCTCTATATATTGAATTTTCGAACAAGTATTAAAATCCAAATAATTCTTTTCTTTAATTCTTAAAAACTCCTCTTCAGAAATAGATTTAACTTTGCCATCTCGATAATGAATTGTATAAGCAGTTTCTTCACCATAAATAATTTTAGTAATGACATTTGTCGTCGGTATCACGCCGGAAGGCATAATACGTTTCCCCAACAACGCATTCACAAATGTTGATTTCCCTGTCGAGAACTCACCAATAACAACAATGGTAAATTTATTTTTTTGTACTGGTTTTTCTTCGTTGTCAATCAAACTTTTTTCGGTTCTCACTTTCGTTTTGGCATCTTTGTTACCAAGTTCTGCCGCTTTCTTAAACCAAAAATGAGCCTTTTCTTCGTTTTTTTCAACACCCCAGCCTGTTTGGTAGAATTGACCAACATAATACTGATAATCTGCATCATCTTGCTCCGCAACTTTTAAATACCATACAAAAGCTTTTTCAGCTTCATTTTTAGATATATATAAATTCCCCAATGCCTTTTGTGACAACGTATGATTTTTTAAGGCTGCATCCTCCCAATAATTTTCTGCAAGATTCTCATCCTTTTCTAAACAAACTCCATGATATTGAAGCACGCCAGTCAGGTACATTGCTTGTTCATTAAATTTTTTACTTTCCGATAGACAATATCTTTGAATCACACTTGCAATATTGAATAAAACCTCTTCATTTTGTTGAATATTTGCTTTTTTATTTAAGTATGAAATATAATTGTTTTCCTTTTGAATTTTATTACTTTCCTTTAATTCTTTCAGTT
>CACWIL010000238.1 GCA_902760905.1 uncultured bacterium | reverse complement strand
TTTCAATTTATGATGTAATTGTATGGTTAGTGTTAAAATATGTAGGGGTTATGTTATGGCATCAAAAACAAAAAAGGTTGTTGAGTCTTTGGAGAGATCTTTAAAGGCTTCTGAAAGAGTTGAAACTCTTGAACAATTAGAGGTTTTAATTTCAAAAGTTAAAAAGGCACAAAAGATTTATGAAACTTATACTCAGGAGCAGGTTGATAAAATCTTTAAAGCAGCAGCCGCAGCTGCAAATAAAGCTCGTATTCCGCTTGCAAAAATGGCTGTAAAAGAAACACAGATGGGTGTACTTGAAGATAAAATTATCAAAAACCATTTAGCTTCAGAATACATTTATAATAAGCATAAAAACGCAAAAACCTGCGGGATAATAAGTGAAGACAAAGAAAACGGAATTAAAACCGTTGCAGAACCTTTAGGGATTTTAGCAGGTATTATTCCTACCACGAATCCGACTTCTACAGCGATTTTTAAAGCTTTAATTGCGTTAAAAACAAGAAATGCTATCATATTTTCACCGCACCCGAGAGCTACAAAATGCACAATAGAGGCTGCAAGAATAGTTCTTGATGCGGCAGTAAAAGCAGGAGCTCCGGAAAATATTATAGGCTGGATTGATGTTCCGTCCATTGAGCTTTCTAATACACTTATGACTCACCCTGAAATTGATTGTATTATTGCAACAGGCGGTCCGGGTATGGTTAAAGCTGCTTATTCATCAGGAAATCCGGCTTTGGGTGTAGGACCGGGAAATGTTTCGGCAGTTATTGATGAAACGGCAGATATAAAAATGGCTGTGTCTTCAATTTTGATGTCAAAAACTTTTGATAACGGTATGATTTGTGCTTCCGAACAATCCGTAATTGTTGTTGAAGATGTTTATGAAGAAGTAAAAAAAGAGTTCCTTTACAGGGGTGCTTACCTTGTATCGAAGGCAGAGCAGAAGAAAATGATGGATTTACCGTTTATTGATCCGAAACGCGGAACAGCACATCCTTCAATTGTTGGTCAGACTGCACATAAAATTGCAGAGCTTTCAGGTTTCAAGACTCCGGATAATGCTAAAATCCTTCTCTGCGAACGCCCGAAAGTTGACTGGAATGATCCGTTCAGCCGGGAAAAATTATCACCGATTTTGACAATGTATAAAGCCAAAAATTATGAAGAAGCTTCAAAGATGGCTTATGAACTTGTAATAAAAGGTGGTGCAGGTCATTCTGCAGTTCTTTATACTGATGAAAGAAAACAGGACAGAATAAACGAATACGCTGAAATGATGCCTGCATGTCGTATCATTATTAACTCTCCCTCATCAATGGGTGGTATAGGTGATATATTCAACTTCAAGCTTGAACCTTCTTTGTCGCTTGGCTGCGGTTCTTGGGGAGGAAATGCCGTTTCAGGTAATATCGGAGTAGAACATTTACTAAACTATAAAACAGTAGCTGAAAGGAGAGAAAATATGTTGTGGTTCAAAGTTCCGCCGAAAGTTTACTTCAAAAGAGGAGCTTTAGACCTTGCTCTTAAAGTACTGAGAGATAAAAAACGTGCATTTATTGTTACTGACACTTTCCTGTTTAACTCAGGTGCTGTTGATAAGATAACAAAAGTTTTGCACGAAATTGATGTTGAGTATCAGATATTCTTTGATGTTAAGCCTGATCCGACTTTATCAACGATTAATCAGGCAATGGCTCAGCTAAGACCATTCCAGCCTGACTTGATTATTGCCCTTGGCGGAGGTTCACCTATGGATGCTGCAAAGATTATGTGGCTTATGTATGAACAGCCGGAGGTAGATTTTGAAGACCTTTCTATGAGATTTATGGATATAAGAAAGCGTATCTATCAAATTGATGATTTGGGCAAAAAAGCAACAATGGTTTGTATCCCAACCACATCAGGGACAGGAAGTGAAGTTACTCCGTTCTCAATCATTACGGATGATGAAACTCACGTAAAATACGCAATTGCTGATTATGCTCTGACACCGAACATTGCAATTATTGACCCGAACTTTGTTGACGGAATGCCAAAAGGATTAACTGCCGCAAGTGGTATAGATGCACTTGTTCACGCAATAGAGGCTTACGTTTCATGTATGGCTACAAACTTTACAAACTCAAATGCTCTTGAAGCTGTAAAACTGATATTCAGATATTTAGAAAGAAGCTACAAAAACGGAGCAAGCGACCCTCTTGCAAGAGAAAAAATGCATTATGCAGCAACAATTGCAGGTATGTCTTTTGCAAACTCATTCCTCGGACTCTGTCACTCAATGGCACATAAACTCGGTGCTATGTACAATGTTCCGCACGGTGTTGCAAATGCACTTTTAATCAGACAGATTATTAAATTTAATTCAACTGATGCGCCGAAAAAACAGGCAATATTCCCGCAATACAAATTCCCGAATGCAAAAGCAAAATACGGACAAATTGCTGATGAACTCGGTTTGGGCGGTAAAAATGATGATGAAAAAGTTGAACTTCTTATTAAAGCCGTTGATGAGCTGATGGATAAGATTGAACTTCCTAAATCTATTAAACAATTTGGTATAGATAAAAAGAAATTTATGGATAACCTTGATGAGCTTGCAGAACTTGCATTTGATGACCAATGTACAGGTGCGAACCCTGTTTATCCGTTCTTTGAAGATATCAAAAAATTATACATTGATGCTTACAACGGAGTTGTATAAAGTTATACAAAAAATAAGGGCGGAACATAAATGTTCCGCCCGATTTTTGTTAAGTTGGTCTATTGATTTATATTTATATTTGGTAACTATATATCTTTTTACACAAAGTATAACAATTGTCCTGTCATACTGAGCATAAGCGAAGTATCTCGTATCTCATAAAATAGAGATTCTTCGGGCGAAATTGATTAATGCCCTCAGAATGACAATATTTTAAATTATTTTTGTGTAAAGTTGTATATAATTACCTTATATTTATTCTTTTTTCTTACATTCCTTCAAAGTTACCACCGAGAACTTTAAGCGCTCTTTGTTCAGCTCTGTCTGCTCTACTCAGAGCGGCTTGAAGTCCTGAGTTATCCCATGTTTTTGAGAGGTTTGCGCCTAACTGAGAGGGAATATATGAACGCATATTCGGATTTGTTTCATTATTTGATTTTATTGTAGATACTTGTGATGGAACGTATGTATAATTATCTCTTTTGTTATTTTTTACATCTGATTTTATTGTATTGTTTTGAGAAGGGATATATGAATAATTATCAATAGCAGTTTCTTGCGGACTCATATTTAAATCGATATTATGCGGAGCTCCGTGATGCGCTATTGCATTTTGCCGTTGAACCTGTTGTTTTTGTCTTTTGTTATTAACTGTAGCTGCAGCTATTTTACGCTTTTGAGCTTCATACAATCTTTCGGTTAAATCTTCTTTGAGAAATTTCTTTTCTTCTTTTTTTGCATCTTTGATTTCTTCTTCTTTCATTGAGTCATAGGAATCACCAAAGATTAATTTTATACATTTGTTCAGAGCAGTATCAAGAACTCCCATTGTCAGCAGACCAAACAAAATGAGCCTTGCAGGAACACCCCATAAGTTGCGCGGAAGATTTCTCATTTGAGAAAATTTAGTTGTTAACCAATTGCCTGTGTTATAAGCATCAACTTTGCCTAAATCAGGAGTCAGCCAGCCTGCGATTTTTCTTATAGCTTTAGTGTACCATTTTTGACCTTCGACTTTGCTTTTTGACTTTATAAATTCGTTTACTTCATTTCGTTTTTCCAACCATTTTTTATAATCTGCAAAACCTTCCGGAGTGCCGTTCTTCTTGTTTTTATCATTAATTTCTTTTAATTTATCTCTTATTGCTTGTATGTCTGTATCCTTCATCCCTGCGTATTTAGCACCGCCAATGTGGTGCATAATTTGAAGTGCAAACGGGAATGTAAATACCCAAGATATATGGTTTACAAGGTTGCTTACTCCGGTTCCTATTTTTTGGTCAGGCTCGGCTTTATGAACATTTATTGCTGTTTCAACAAAAGCAGGTGCAATAAATAAAAGTACGCCGAGTTTGCCTCCGCCAAAAGTTAAGCCTCTGTGAACCATCTGCATAAACTGAGACATAAATCTGCCTGTTGCTGTTTTTGCACCTTCTTTTGTTAAACTGAACGATCTGTTAAAGACGCTGTCACACCCGACTATACGTTTTGTTGGTGCTGTAAGAGGACCGATATCATGACCGAAAGGTTTGTATTCACCCATTCCTACACGAACTTTTCCGCCCACTTTTTTGCAGGCGTCCTGTACTTCGTTTATAAGAGCTGTATTTCCTACCGTATCTTTGTGAATGGATTTCAGCCAGGCAATATCCTTATTTCCGAAGGCTTTTAAGACTTCTTTTTTTGTTCTTGAAACACCTCCGTCTGCGGAAGAAATTATTCTTTTAATTTCTTCTTCTTTTAATCCCAAACGTCTTAGCTGAATGTAGCTTGATGCCTTTTCTTCCGTATTAACAACATCAGTGAGACCTTTTAACCTTTTTCTTTCTTCTTTATCAAGAGCCAGTTTGTTTAGTTTTGCAAAGCCTTTATCTGATTTAACCAGTTCCATTTCAGGCATTGTCGAATGTCTGAATATAGCTTTTAAGACAGAATTCTTTTCAATAAAGTTTCCGCCTTTTCTGCCTGCTGATTTAAACCAGCCTAAAACAGTTTGCATAGGTTTTGATTGAACAAAACTTGAATTTTCAAGTCTGTCACCAAAGTTTGTAACTTTCTTCAAAAGACTCTTGTCGTATTCTCCTCCGCAAGCGGCAGTATATTTATCAAGAAGAAAACCGCAACCAAACCATGTAAGGATAGAAGCAACCGGGTGCTCTATTAACGGTCCGAAGAATCCTTTAATACCCATTGAGTACATAGGATTTTCTTCTAACATTTCTTTAAAACTTTTTCTCTCATTCGGTTCGTAATACTCAGGAATACGAACAGGCTGAGGCTGCGGTCTTACCTGTGGAGCTGCAGCCCTCGGAGGCATTCCGTAACCATTGCTTCTGTTATCAAAATTTTGAATATTCTGAGTCACGATACAATAAACCTTTATAAACCTAACTAATATTATAAAGTTTTCTTTTTCCATGAAATTGCCATGTAACCATGGTTAAATTGATATTTTTGTAAACTTTCTTAACATTTCTGTCTTAAAAAAGCAATTTATTATATTTTTCGTTTTCCATATACATAGAAAGGTTTTGTGTATGTATATAAATAATTTACCCCTTATAAACAAATCTGACAGAATCAATAATCATTCAAGAAGTGAAACTATTTTCAGAGGAGGAGCTGTAAAAGTCGCGGGTATGACTGCATCTGCGTCAGCTGCAATAAGTGCTGTTGCAATTGCTCTTATGAACATACAAAACGCCTTAAAGCAGGTGGATGTAGTTTCAAAGATTAATGAAAAAGATTTGTTTACTCCTGTTGAAAACAAACAGAAAGAATTAGCAAAGAAAATTAATAATATAAGTAATGAAAAAAATGATTTTCCTGATGATTTGAAACAAAAAATGTTAGAAGCTATAGAAAATCATAATTTTGATTTAAAAAAAGTTTATGATGAATATTACTCTACGTTAAATTTGTGCAGTAAACTCGAAGAAGTAAAAGCGTTATATCCCCATATAAAATTTCCGGCTACTCCTCAAACAGAGTTTGAAAAAATTGTACACAATAATGACTCAGGAGTATTGCACTGCAGTAAAGCTCCATACGTGTATTTATTTTACGGCAAATCAGTTCCTTTACATATAAAAATGCGTCACTATCATGATGGAGAAGAATTACAAAAAGCAGGAGAAATTATTAAAACCAAAAC
>CACWIL010000237.1 GCA_902760905.1 uncultured bacterium | reverse complement strand
GAGGAGCGAGCAGAGGCTGGAGGACTTTTGCAGAAAGAACGTAAGTTCTTGAATGCAAAATCCGTAATTGCCGTTTAACGCGAGCGACTCAAGACAATCTCACTACTCGCCCCATAAAAAGCAGATGACATCTTTGTTATCTGCTTTTTATTTTGTCAGGCGGTGCCTGACCTACAAACTTATTTATATGCACCATTGCTAAAATATTGATGTTTTAAGTCTTGCTAATTCCAGAAATATTTCAAAAGTTCCGCCGACTGAATTATCTTCTTCTAATATGGTACGATTATAAACAAAATCTTCTTTTATGTTAGATCCAACTCTTTGCCCTAAAAAATCCCATTCTTTATCATTTGTACCTACAGGTAAATATTGTTTTCCTTTGCGTATCATTCGTCTTACATTTGCTCCATTTCGTTCAAATAGTAGATGTTCTGGAGCAAAACTACCGTTAATCATTTGTCCGTTTTTATCAAATAAAGCATCTAATACTGTCATCTTCATTTGTTTACCAGGAATTTTTCTTGATAGATTTATATGAGTTTTATTAGGTTTTTTATTTATAGATAGCAATAAATCTGCCTCTTCACCTAAATGTTTAAATACATCAATAAGAGTATAAGTATAAGTCCATTTATCACTCATTACTTTTATATTTTCTATGCTACCGCTATTTCCTATGAGTTTTAAATACTTTTGTATTTTTGAATATATTTTTTTTGCACATTCAAATTTAAATGAATCTGTTGATATTGAAATTAATTTTTGTTTACCACCTTCAAAACTAACATTGTAAAAACTAGATGTATTTTTGTTTTTACTGGAATTAGTAATGTTATTACAACTGTAATGTATTTTTTGTACTTGCATATTTTATCCCAATATTTTTACATACCATATAATATTACAAAACTTGTAAAAATGATTTTTGCTAGTTCGCAGGTCAGGCACTGCCTGACAATAACTAGAAATAAAAGTTTTTGTCAAGCAATGCTTTTGATTATAAATTAAATTTCATCAGCAATATGGATATAAGACCTTACTATTCCAAAAATCTCCAATTTCTTCTAGTTCGTCATCCGTTATTTCTTTTTGTTTTGATATTTTGTCTTTTATCTTATTAATCATTGTTTTAATTTGATTTTCATCTTCTTTATTAAAGATATTTATATTTTTTTTAGTTTGCCAAAATTCTATTCGTTTAAGCATTGCTTCAAACTCTCGTTCTATTCCTTTTATATCGCTACAATCAGGAAAACAACCCATAGGCATAAAATCTGTAAATTCATAATTTCTTACATGTTTAGGACAGACTATTTCTAAATTTCTTTCATATTCTTCCAAGCTAATGCCTGCTCTTTTTGCATTTTCGATGTTTTGTTTATTTTTAAACAGTAATTTTATTTTATTAAATAAATTCAAAAAACTTGTTTTTTTTGTTGTGACCGTTTTTTTTACGAAAGTATCATTTTTTGAACAGAAATTTATATTATTATATTGTTGCCTTTTATTGTAATAATTGCAATTCTTCGTATTTACACCATTTGTAATATCACAACTTAAATCATATGTCATTTAAAACTACTTTCTGTGCATAAGTACACTTCTATTTCTTCTACATATTTATATAAAGTCATTTTATTATCAGAAATTGCCTAATTGGAACAAACCAAATCAGAAATCTTTCAATTCATATAAAAACTTTCTCATTTGCTCAATTCTTCATCATGCAGACACAAATGCATAAGTTAGCCACCCTCTTTTTAATGAATAGTTAAAAAAAAATAAACTTTATCAATGTTTCCGATTTGATGTCATATAATTATCATATATAATGTTAAATAGGGGAAAAAATCATGGAAAATCCATTTAAAAAAGCGGTTAAAGACGAAAATAAAACAAATGAAATTGAATCAGAAATCAAAGAAAACTTGAGTGAAGAAATTTCTGAAAATATATCTGAAGAAGTAGTATCAGATAGCGCAAATGATACAGAAGAACACACTTCTGCAAAAGAAGAGGTTAATCCTTTGCAGGAAAAATATGATACTTTAAATAATCAGTATTTAAGACTGGCTGCTGACTTTGATAATTACAGAAAACGTAATGAGCAGGAGCGTGAGGCTCTTCTTAAATACGGTGCTGAAAGCACACTGAGGAAAATGCTTGAAGTTCTTGATAATTTTGAAAGAGGATTGAAAGCAATTGAAACGGTCGATGATTGTGAAAAAGTGAAAGAATGTTACAACCTTGCATACAAAAACTTTACAGATGTTCTGACGAAAGCAGGACTTGAAACAATAAAGGCAGAAGGTGAAGTTTTTGATCCAAACTTCCATGAAGCTGTTATGCAGACACCTTCAAGTGATGTCCCGGAACACACTATTATAGCAGAACTTCAAAAGGGATATAAACTTGGGGATAAGGTTCTCCGTCCTACTCTTGTTAATGTTGCAACAGAAGGATAAAAATAAATTTTTAAATATAAATAGTTAAGGAAAAGAAAAAGATAAAAATGAGTGATTATTATGAGATATTAGGCATAGACAGAAATGCCTCAAAAGATGAGATAAAAAGTGCGTTCAGAAAAATGGCACGCAAGTGGCATCCTGACGTAAATAAAGCACCTGAAGCAGAAGCAAAGTTCAAAGAACTGGGCAAAGCATACGAAACATTAATGGATGACGATAAACGTGCAACTTATGATCGTTTTGGCGAAGACGGACTGAGAGATGCCGGTTTTAATACGCAAGGTCCTTTTGCCGGAGGCTTTGGAGACTTGGAAGAAGTTTTCAACTCTTTCTTTGGCGGAGGCTTCGGAGGCGGATTTGGTTTTGGCGGAGGCAGACAGCGTGATCCAAACGCACCGCAGAGAGGTGATGATTTAAGACTTGATATCTCCATAGACTTTGAAGAAG
>CACWIL010000236.1 GCA_902760905.1 uncultured bacterium | reverse complement strand
GGATTAAATTGCTATTCCCCTCAGAATGACCGGATTATAACAATATTAATGTAAAATAGTATATAATCCCCTAAAATTTTTATATATAAACAGGACGAAATTGATATAATCAATTTCGTCCTGTTGCTTATATTATTTATTATATTATTGTTCCAGAATGTAATTTAATAAAGTTCTTACACCTGCACCTGTTGCACCCGAGATAAATTCTTTTTGCGGTTTATCAAGGAATGCTGTACCTGCAATATCAATGTGAGCCCACTTAACATCTTTAACAAATTTTTTGAGGAATACGCCTGCAGCAGAAGCTCCGCCCCAGCGAGAACCGGAGTTTTTCATATCTGCTATATCAGATTTCAGGCTGTCAAAATATTCATCCCAGAGCGGAAGCTCCCAGAACTTTTCACCGTTTCTTTTTGCTGTGTCTATAAGATTATGAATTAATTCCTCATCATTACCCATAATACCTGATGCATGAGTTCCCAGAGCAACCATACAAGCACCTGTCAGGGTTGCAAGGTCAATAACTTCGTCAACACCAAGTTCGCAAGCATAACAAAGAGCATCAGCAAGAGTTAAACGCCCCTCGGCATCAGTATTATCTACTTCAATTGTTTTACCATTTTTTGCTGTAAGTATATCTCCGGGCTTATATGATTTACCCCCCGGCATATTTTCACATGCAGCAATAATACCGTGAACTTCAACCTGTGGATTGAACTCTTTTATTATGCTCATAACTCCCAGAACACAAGCAGCTCCTGACATATCATCTTTCATTGTAATCATTGATGAAGCAGGTTTGATATCAAGTCCGCCTGAATCAAAGCAGATACCTTTACCGATAATTGCAATACGTTTTTTAGGGTTATCACAGGAATATTTCATGTGAATAAATTTAGGCTCGTTTATGCTTCCCTGACCTACGGCTAAGAAAGCACCCATGCCCATTTTTTCACATTCTTCTTTGTCATATATTTTTGTTTCTAAGCCAAAGTCTTGTGCAATGTTTGCAAGCTCATTAGGAGTTGCAAATTGTGCAGGCTCATTAGAGAGATTTCTTGCAAAAGCCATTGCAGTCGCAATTTTTTCTGCCTTTTTGATTTTTTCTTCATCAGCTTTTATGTAAACTTCCTGAACGTGATTGTCTTTTTTGTCTGATTTGTATTTATCAAATTTGTAGTCAGCAATATACAAGCCCATTGTGAACTGTTCAGAAAAGTCAAAATCAACTCCGTCAAAGACAAAAGCAACTTTTTTTGCTTCCATTTGCATAGCTTTTTTAACAGCTTTTGCAACAGCTTCTCTTAATTTGTTCGGACAAAATTCTTCTTTTTTGCCGAAACCGATAATCAGAATTTTTCTGTAAGGTTCGTTACCTAAAGTATGAAGCAAATATGTTTCACCGAATTTACCTTTAAAATTATCTTCGTCAACGGCATATTTGTTAGCTAAATCATTTGAAGTTTTTTCGCCTTCAAACTGGTTAACAACAAGAATATCAGCTTCAATAGATGCTGCATTTTCTACAACTTTAATTTCCATAGTTATAAAACTCCTTTCTCATTTAAGAATATTGTACAAAATCTGAGAGATTTTTTGAATACTCCCATTATATTATTGTCGGGTTATTTATGTATTTAAAATAAATGTTTGACAATAAAGAATTAGCATGTATGATAGAAATGCTTAAGGATATTTAGCTCAAGGGTAAATGAGATTTAGTCTTGAGTTGGCCTAAAAGAAGGGCGTTTAGCTCAGTTGGTAGAGCGTCTCCCTTACAAGGAGAGGGTCAGAAGTTCGAGTCTTCTAACGCCCACCATAAAAGACCAAATGACATTTGTTATTTGGTCTTTTATTTTGAGTTATGACGAGTAACGAACTTCTGACCTTATGATGTTCGAGCGGTTTGCGAGCGGAGGCTGGAGTGCTTTTGCTTTGTAGTGCGAATAGCACAGAAAGCAAAACACGGAATTGCCGTTCTACGCGAGCAAACCAAGACAGTCTTCTAACGCCCACCATAAAAGAGATGATGACATTTGTTATCATCTCTTTTATTTTGAGAGTTTTGATAGTGAGAATTCTTTCAAGAAGTTCGGCGGATTTGCGGACGAACAACACGAACATCAACCATTTTAGTTTACTAAAAATAGGTCGGGCTTTAGCCCGACACATATTTTGTAAGTTTTTGACGGGTTAAAACCCGTCCTATTTACTCCAAGAATCCAAGTTTTGTATTAATTCAAGAATTTTATCTTGAGCATTTGAGTTTTTATTAGATTTCCCTTCGGTTAAACACATAAAACCTCCTTTTTACAATTATAAACTGTTATATAAAAATCGGCTGTCATTTTCATCCTTTTGGCTGGGACACAAGCGTTTCAGAATAGCATACTCCTATAATACTTTCAGAGAGTATATTCTATCAGGTTGTAACTGCATAAATTGACAAATCACATACAATTTGTACTCTTGGATAATTCAAATATATGCCACACAAGGAACACAAAATAAGGCTTAAAACCCAATAAAATCAACAAAAATTTTTCACAGTCCCTTTTTAGTCCCTTTTGGGGGTAAAATCAATGTTTTTTATAAAATTTAAAATCGCTCAAATGCAATAAAAAAGAGCCTTTGCAGGCTCTTTTTAAATGGTGGAGGTTAGGAGATTCGAACTCCTGACCCTCTGCGTGCAAAGCAGATGCTCTACCAGCTGAGCTAAACCCCCTTAGGTTTCGTCAACATTATCTATAATACATGCTAATTTTTTTTTGTAAAGGGGTTGGTGTAAATATATTTTTTGAGAATTTAACCTTGTTCATATAACAACTGGATTTTAATTTTGGGAATTATATACTATTTTACACAAAAATAATTTAAAATATCGTCATTCTGAGGGCATTAATCAATTTCGCCCGAAGAATCTCTATTTTATGAGATACT
>CACWIL010000235.1 GCA_902760905.1 uncultured bacterium | reverse complement strand
TTTACAGAGTTTTGCATATCTTCTAAATCTTTTTTTGCTTTCTCATAAGCTTCTTGTCGTTTAACCCATTCTTGATGTTCTTTAGTAAATAATTCAGGATTGTCTTTATATTTTTCTTCTGTTGATTTTGGTTCAGTACCAACTTGTCCTTCTAGTTTAGCAACTTCAGTTTTTTGGGAAGTAATTTCCTTTTCACAATCAGTTTTAGCTTTATCAGCACTTTGTACTTCCTTATCTAAATCTTTAATAACATTATATTCAGAAACTTTTTTATTTGGATTAAAATTAGCAAGACTAGTACCTTCACCTAAAGTTGAAAGATGCGTGCTTGCTTCATTTTCTTTTTCAGTAATTTTTGCTGATAATGATTCTCTTTCAGCTTGTTTACCACCTCTGCCTTCAATTGCTTGGGATATTCCGCCGATTAATACACCTGATATCATATTTCCGATTTGTGCACCAACCATTTGGTCTGAATAGCAGCCCATTCCAAAGCCACCGAATCCGCAGCCGTATCCGCCCATACCCATTCCCATCATTGAGAACAGGCTGCCGCCCATAGAGAAAGGACTTCCGAAGCCGCCAAAACAACCGCCCATTCCCATACCGCCGGTCAATGAACCGAATGCTCCGTACAAAAGAGCTTGTCCGAAGTTCATATTTGGTTGGTTAAAGTTGTATGTAGTATTTACGACTGACATCTGCTTTAATATCCTATCTTACATTACTTATATATATAAAGCATATAAATATAAGCAAATTTCAAACAATAACTAATTTGTTACAAAACTTTACATAAAATAACTATATACAATTTTATGTATATAGTCATAATTAAAAAAAAATCGAATATTATTTATTATCTTGATAAAGAAATACTTGTTACACCGGCATTTCTTGCGCTGTCCATAAGTTTTACAACCGCACCATGCTCTGCATCATCATCAACCTGAATAAGCAAGCCATCCGGATAATCTTTTGAATTTTCAGAAACGGTTTGTTCTAAATCTGCTGCAGCAATCTCATTGTTATTAAAAAAGTATTTATTATCATTCGTTACTGAAAAATTCATGATTTTAGGGTCTTTTGTTATTGACTGTTTATCTACAATCTCTGGAACAGCAAGATTTAAACCCTGTTGATCAAGCATAGGTGCAATAACCATCATTATAATTAACAGAACTAAAAATATATCCGTTAGTGGTGTAATATTTATTTCATTAAAGCTGTCACGCATTTGTTTTACTCCTGAATAGAATTTATTCCCAATTTTCGTAACTGTCTGTCGGCAGAGATGTTGATGCACCGTCTAATGTATTGGAATCTGGCTGATCAATCATTTTCTCAAGTTCTTTTTGTTCTTTTTTACTTAAAGGTTCACCTGCTACAATCAGTTTTTTATAGTGTGCATCCTGAGCCGAATCCATTATTTCCATAATAACAGAGCTCTTAACTTTTTCATCAGCCTTAACTACAACCTCTGCATTCTCATCATCCGGTTTTAGACGCTCTAACTCTTTAGTTAACAGACCTAATGATATTTTGCTACCGTCAACATAAATTGTACCGTCTTTTGTTACTGATACAGTAATTTTACCTTGCTCGATAGCAGTTCCGCTATTAACTTCCGGAACGGATATTGCATTATCCATTGACTGAAATGTCGGTGCTACAACCATCATAATAATCAATAACACCAAAAATATATCAGTTAACGGAGTTATGTTAATTTCTGAAAATATAGCTTTTTTACCTGTTTTTAATGCCATTTTTACTAAACCTTCCCCCTCAATCTTCTACACTCTCCCTCGCCCCTTGTGGGAGAGGGCTGGGGTGAGGGGTTATCCCCTAATTATAATGCTACCGTTGAAGAGCTTGATTTAACCTTAACTTCTTCTTCTGAATCAACAAAGCTTAAGAATAAGAGTTTGATTAACTGGAAATCATCTTCAAATCTTTTTACTATTGACTGGAAAGAGTTATAACAAATAACCGCAACAATTGCAACGCCAAGACCAAATGCTGTAGCTATAAGAGCTGAACCTATACCCATTGCAACTGCAGCTGACTGATTACCTTGTGATGCCAAGTCCTGGAATGTATAAAGAATTCTAACAACAGTACCAAACAAACCTAAAAATGGTGCAACACCACCAATTGTACCAAGAATTGTTAATCTGTGTTCAAGTTTTCTGGTAGCCAAAGCTGATGCAATATCAAAAGAACGTGAAAAACCTTTTTTCTGTTCAGACAAAATTCTTACAGCTTCTTCAGTTACTTCACCAATAATACCACCGCATTGTACTGCAAGGTTCTGAGCACCCATAAGATTATTTCGTGTAAGTTCTTTTTGTAATCTTGGTATAAATTCGATTACATTTCTTTTATTTGCTTTGTAAAATGCAGCTCTGTCAATTGCTACCATAATTGTTAAAATTGAACAGATTAAAATCGGTAACAATACCGGCCAGTCCAACTGGATTGAGTGTAACAATAATTCCATAATTTATTCCCCTTTTCTGTTTTTAATATAGTAACTAATTTTTTAATGACGGTTGAGAGATATGTCTTCTCTGCATAGTAAATAACATATCAATGTCAACTGCATTATCTTTAACTTCTGCAGGCAGAGGTGAATATTTTACCTTTTTAGCCGCTTCAATTAATGAATTATTAAAGCCTTCATCTTCTGAAGGTTGTGATAAATAGCAATTAGCTAATGTACCATCTTTATTAATAGTTAAAACAATTATTGCGGAGTTTTCAAAAGACTGAACCGGCGGATACCAGTTATTTTTAATACTCCTTCTTGTTCTAACTATATAATTTTCCATGCTCGGATATCTGTTAATAAGCTGCTCATATGTAAGACGTACTGTTTTTACTCCGTTTTCTTCTGCATACACACTAGGTGAATAAACACAAAGAGAAAGAAACAGTGATAG
>CACWIL010000234.1 GCA_902760905.1 uncultured bacterium | reverse complement strand
TTTTTTTAAAGGAATACATATGGAGCTCCGTTATTTATCAGAAGAATTTTTCAAAACTCATAAGGATTATCCTGAATTAATGCAAAAGGATAACAGACCTTACGTTATTCTGGTCATTCAAACTGAATCCATGAAATTTGCAATACCGTTCAGAACTTCAATGAACAGAGCAAAAAAGTATTGTTATATAACTGATAAAAAGAAAAATTCAGGTCTAGACTTTGAAAAATCAATTCCCATTATTACTGATAAATGGTTAAAAGAAAATGACTATCCTATAATCAACGAATACGAATTTAATTATATCAAGTTTGACGAGAGTAAGATTAAGTACCAGTTTACAGTATTTCTTAATGCATTTAAGAAGTATATATCTCGAAGAAAAGAAAATCCAAATATCCCGGAAAATAAAGATTTTCAGTTCTGTACATTAAAATATTTCCTTAAAGAACTTGGACTATAAGGTTATCTGTATCCGGATAAAATTCTATCCTTTTCATCTAACTTGTTGTACAATGGAGGTATAAAGATTCCAAATCCCCAACTTATACTGACAGTTTACTACAGCATAAAAAGGATATAGTGGATATGGATAATATTTGTTATACCGACACGCCTGTAGGCGTGCTCGTATTTAGGTCTAGGACGAAGAAGCGGTAATAATGAAAGCTCGCAAGGAAGCTTTTTAAAGGTTTATTAGCGAAGCAAAGTAGCGGTTTTTTATTCGGGTAAAGCAAAGAAGCGATATTAAGGAATATATTTTCAGCAAGTCAAGCTTGCTGAAAATATGAAAAATAAAACTTTAGGGCGGTCACAGGAAGTGGTTGAATTTTCATCTTACTTCCAGAAAAAAAATCGAAATCGTCAAGAATCAGTTCAAGCCTGATTTTTGGAAAATAGTGTTGAATAAAAATGAATGATTTTGAAATAAGAGAAATAAAACTGTCTGATACAAACGGTATTAAATCTATCAGCGAAGAAGATTTAGGATATGAATGTTCTGTTTCTTTAGTTGAAGAAAAAATAAAATCATTAAATAAAAATCGTGAACAAGTATTTGTTGCATGTAAAAACGGTATTGTTGCCGGATATGTTCATGTAGAAAAATACGATACTTTATATTTCGAAACTATGTGCAATGTACTGGGGCTTGCAGTTAAGAAAGAATTTCAAAAAAATGGAATTGGCAAAAAACTTCTACTTGTCGGCGAAAACTGGGCAAGAGAAAATGGTATAAAATATATGAGAGTGAATTCTGGAATTGGAAGAGTAGAGGCTCATAAATTTTATAAACATATGGGTTATGAATCTGAAAAAGAACAATTGAGATTCATAAAGAAAATATAATTTGGTATAACATGCACTTCAAATCGGATGTCGGGTCAGGCCCGCCACCGTTTAAGCGCGTAGTTATGACGACAGGCGCACTGGCCTGCTTTGTTTAAGAAAAAGTATTTAAATCCATATTTAGGAGGCACAAATATGCAATATGTGATGTTACTTCAAGTAAAGGAAAAATCTGAAAGTGAGACCGTATTCAAGGCGATAAAACTTCCAGAATGTGAAGATACAGATACAACTTACTTATACAAAGTATTATCTTATTTTGCATTAAATAATTGGGTTCATTTATGTGGTGTTATACCATGTTTTGAATGTGGAAGTTTAACAGATGAAGAAATAAAATTCTGGAAATCCCATTTAGTTGAATACAAAGAAATTATAAAAGATTAGAAAGAAATATTTTTTTTTCAAGTCAAGCTTGCAAAAAAAGGTATTAAACTTTATGGCTTGAACGAATAAGCGGTAGTACGCGGCTTTACGCCGCTTAAAAAAGTCTGTTTGACATATACACGCAACTCGGATATAATTGATTTATGATAAAGAGTTTTGCGGATAAAGAAACTGAGCATATCTACAAACAGGAATTCTCAAAAAAGCTTCCGAATCAGATTCAGAAAGTTGCATTGAGAAAACTAATGATGATAGATAATGCAAAGTGTGTGGGCGATTTAAGAGTACCTCCAAACAATAAGCTTGAAGTATTATCGGGAGACAGAAAAGGTCAGTATTCAATCCGTATAAATGATCAGTGGCGTATCTGTTTTACAGAAAAAGACGGACACTATTACAATGTAGAAATCGTGGATTACCACTAGGAGAATATTATGGCAAATTACATTGAAACACCTACAATAGGTGAAATCCTTAACGAAGAATTTCTCATCCCTCTCGGGCTTTCCGCATATAAACTTGCTCAGGAAATAAATGTCCCTACTTCACGTATTCAGGATATTCTTCACAACCGTAGAAAAATTACAGTAGACACATCTTTGCGTCTTGCAAAATTCTTTGGAGTTTCAGACGGATACTTTATGTCATTACAGGACGACATTGATATAAGAAATGCAAAATTAGAACTCGCTCCACAATTAGAAGAAATAAAGACTTACGCTTATGCATGATAATATGTCATAACAAAGGTTCGTAACCGACAGCGGGTCAAGCCCGCTGCGGTACAACCAGTTGTTATGACGACAGGCACACTGGCCTGCTTTGTAAGGAGGAAAAATGAAAAGACTATTTTGTAAAAAAATTGGGGCATTAACACTTTTTTTATTAATTTCTGTATTTTTTGCATGGAGTGATGACATTGCAGAAATTCCTGATTTAGTAATCTGGGCTCCAGAAAATCAAGCTGAAACAGAAATAAAGGAATACGAAAATCATCCACGTGAAATCGTATTTGAAGAGCCAGTAAATTTAACAGGATATAAATATATAAATATTGAGATGTCAGGCAAGAACCTTGGATCTGACAATCTAGACATTTATGGATGGAATTTATATGGTGAAAATAATGAGTATAATGAAGAAATATTTGGATTAAAAACAAAAGTAAAATCAAAAACGACACTATATCAGATTCCTTTTGGAACTTACTTAGGA
>CACWIL010000233.1 GCA_902760905.1 uncultured bacterium | reverse complement strand
GTGTTTTAGGAAGACAAGAAAAAATTAACTTGTTATAATAATATCGTAGTTAGGAATCTCTTTGAATAACCCTTTTCTGTCTGCACCCTGTATTTTTAAACAAGTCAGGTCAGGAGTAAACTTCTGAATTTCGTTTTCCCAGTTAAATACAACCGTAGTTGGAGCAATAACCAAAGTCGGCATAGGTCCGTCAACTTCTTTTGCTTTTTGCAAAAGAGTTAATGCCTGCAGAGTTTTACCTAAACCCATATCATCAGCTAAGATTCCGTTTAAACCATATTGATACAAAAACCATAACCAGTGGAAACCTTTTGTTTGGTATTCACGGAATTTAGCATTAACGCTTTTGGGAATATCAACACCTTCTGATGTTGTAGAGAAAGTTGATATTTGTTCCCAGAACTTCTGGAATTTTTCACTCATAACAAGCTCAAAACCCTGGTTCTGAAGTTCTGTAATTAAACCTACACGATATGTTTTAACCAAAAATTTGTTTTCATTATTCCTGTAGGCATCAAATGAGTTGAATGAACGCATTATTGCGTAAATATTCTGCGCCGGGTATTCTACAAATCCAAGACTTCTTACGCGAGCATATTTTTCACCGCTCTGGATTGTTTCATAGATTTCGTCAAAATCAATAACTTCTTCTCCAACCTGACCGTATAACTGAATTTCCATACTGTCGATTGACTCTTCTGAGAAGTCAATTTTTGCGCACATTTTAAACGGTTCCTGCATAAGTTTAAAGAAGTTCATATCATCCTGTTCTTCAAACTTCCATTCTTCGCCGGCTTGTTTAATGTAATAATTATAAAAATCTATAGCATTTTCTTTTTCAAGCGCAAGGTTATTTGTCTGCATCGGAACAAATTTGCAGGCAAGAAGCATATTATATGCCAGTTGTTCGTGCTCATAATCACGCTTAATCCAGTAAACCAAATCATCCTTTTCGCTTTTTACTGAAATATATGGTGATTTCTCTTTGCTCTTTGAATAAGGCACTTTAACGCCGGAATAATCAAACTCCAATGATGCTTTTAAGGACTGGTCATAATCAATACCCAGTGTAACAATGTTCAATGGCGGTTTATGATCCATTAATAAGCCGCTAATGTTTTCAGCTATTGTTACCGGCATGATTTCCTGCAGATGCGGCAGTTCTTCATAAACAAACTTTCCTCCGTCAGCATCTTTTAAATCAGTAAATGTTGATTTAATGATGCTTTGCGGAAGTTCGTTCATTGCTATATTAATCGGGAATATAATATTTTTGTATCTTCCCCATTTAATTTGGCGTGAAAAATACTTAATTTCTTCAAATGGGTAAGTTTCATCTTTATCCGGTCTTGTCCAGAAAAGTTCTAGCACAATATTTGTTCCGCCGTTTACATTTGTTGTAGAAACGTCAAGGTTAAGCTTCCATTCATTATCTGTAAACTGTATTCTTTCTTTGGTCTTTTCGTCCAGTACTTCTTCAAGTTCAGCCATCAGAGGAAATACGGGAGCAAATTTTGTAATCGGAATGTCATACCAGCCGGCTTTTTTATCCTGTTTTGCAATTTTAAGCATAACCTGAAAGAGTGCAATTTCTTTCTTTTGGGCTTCATTAAGTTCAAATTCCGGTGTTGCTTTTTGTATTTCAATTAATGCTCTTAATATGCCTTCTAATGAGCGCACAATTTTATTTGTTGCTCTGTCCCTGACTAAGATTGAGAAAAAGTTTTGACGTCTTTTGGGATTAAAGTGGAATATATAACTTCCTCTCGGAGCTGTTCTTAAAGCCGTATCAATATCTGATACATCCGGCTCTATCTGGAATTTATCGTATGCAAAATTGTCATAGGCGCCTTCTTCAATTGCCTTTAGCGCAATTGCAACAGAGTGTTTGCACCATTCTTCTTTAAGCGGACAATTACATCTTGCTTCAACTTTATTTTTCTTAAAAATTAAGTCAGTTAAGTAAAAATCCTGATAATTGCCTTTAACTTTTCCTTTATAAAAGTTTTTTTCCGGATATGCTTCCAGAATCATATCCTTTTGATAATATTCATAACCGCGTCTCCAGCTTCCTGAAGTAGCATTTTGCTTTAAGAAATCGTAATTAAACTTAAATTCACCCATCTTATCTGAGGTACTCTTTCGCTTTTTATAAGTGTAAACATAATATGGCAATCTTTCTGCCACGGGAAAGTATTTCAGTATAAGGTAAAACATTACCTTACCTAAAACTCCCAACCTTATTTGCATTATCTCATATTATTTATTTATTTGCAAGAGGAAATTTTAACTTTGTCACAACAGCGGAAATTTTATATAAATATTGGTAGCTATACTATTCCTATAAACATGTCATTCTGAGGAAAACAGCCATTTAGTCCCGAAGAATCTTTGTATTTTAAATGTTATGGCGATTCTTCACCCCTGAATTGATATTGGGTTCAGAATGACAAAATTATAGTAACATTTACTGTAAAATAGTATATAGTTACTTATTTATTTATTTATTTGCAAGAGGTGATAATATAATTGTAAAAAAAAAAAAAGATTCATTTAGAGCTTTTTTGTTCAGAAAATCTCAGGTCCTTTTAGTTAAATGTAATTTTATCCAAAGTTAATGGTGTTCCAAAAGGTATATTTTTAGCAGCAGTTTTGCCTAAAATCTCTTCATAAAATTTTGGATGAAGTCCGTTAGAAGGGCGGATTGAACGAACATTTTGAGGAGTGAACTTTTCGCCTTTTTTAATGTCTTTTACTGCATATAAAGAACGGGCAAATTTTCTGTTCGTTTCATTAATAGTGTAATCAACCTTACCCAACACTTTTTCTGTTGCTCTAATATCTTCAACTAAAGATTTGAATTCATCCGGTTCAAGAGAGAACCCTGCATCTGCACCGCCTAAATTCCTATCCAAAGTAAAATGCTTTTCGATAACGGTTGCACCTAAAGAAACAGCGGTAATT
>CACWIL010000232.1 GCA_902760905.1 uncultured bacterium | reverse complement strand
CATCGTTCCCAAATATGCGGGCTTTTCAGGAATTCGTCTTAAAAGCCAGTTTATTAAACGTTTTTCCTCTTCATAATCCAGGGTCTTTTTGGTAAAAGCATCACGCAACTGAGCTTTTGTTTTGACCTGCTTTTTTCGAGTTTCAATAAACTCATAAATTGGAGTATTACTGTTAAATAAAACAGCTTTTTTATCAGCACATTTCAATATTATTTCCAATTGAATATATAGTTTTTCGGAATCTATTCTTGTAGAAGAAATTAAATCAGAAATAGCTTGATCATAATCTTCTTGAGTTGCTTCATTGAAAATCAAAGATCCAAGAGATGTTCGGCACAATGCATTATAACAGAAGTGATAGTCAAATATGTTTGCATAATTCTTAATTTCGTCAGCATAAGAAAAAACAAAAGAAAACAGACTGATGTTTGTTAATCTTCCTTCTTTCAAAGCTAATTTGATTTCTTTAGCAGCCTCATTACGAAACTTTTCAAACTTTTCGCTGAAAGGGAAATCTTCCATGATTTTTTCTTCTAGACTAACATAATCTTTAGCACTTAAAGTAATCCTGCTTTTATCTATTTTTGCTCCGTAAGGTTTTTTGCTCGAAGCTTTTTTTGATGGTTGCAGATATTTAGCAAAAAAGCACTTAGCCTGTTTGGCGTTTCCGTGATTTGTAGCATTATAATGAATACAAAAGTCGGGAGCAAAAATTATTTGCTGAGCTCTGTTATAATTCTTCGAAATTGTAGAAGAATTCTGCTTTTGATAAGTCCCAAGAAAATCAATAATCTCTCCGACGTATGGGCTATCAAGCTTAAGTAACTTTTCTGATGGGACATCTATATAAAATATCTCACCATCGCTTTTTTTCTGATTAGCTTTCCCTCCGTGCACTCTGCTGTCAATTTCAAATAACCTTAATGGGATGTCATTTGTTTGTTTGGATTCATTTCCTTTTCCAAATTCAACACAGTATTTTTTCTTTGGATTATGGCCAAAAAGAGCAATAGAGAAATACGTAACTTTTTTTATGTTAGCCGAAGAGATCAGTTCACGCCGTACTATCTCATTCTCATCAGTTTCAAAAAAATTATGAGGCAGAACGCACATTAACATACTATTATCAGATAATAATCTACTTAACTCAACCAAATCCTCATATTTAGATTTGATCTTATTATGAAATGATACTGCCAAATCATATTCGGATATACTTTCTATGGAATTAATTATATGTAAATCAAAAGCAGTGCTCTGATTAGAATAATATAATTCTTTTGAAATCAGATTATTTTCTCGTAATTTGATATTAAGGCAATCTACAATATCTTTATCATAAATAACAACGGTAGTTTCCAAGTTCTTTGTCCGATAATCAGACAACCATTTAAGTAAAAAAGAATAACTCGGTTGTAACAACACAATCTTCCGCAAGTTTGAATACAAAATTCTATTTGCGGTTTCATCAAAGATTATACCATCTTCTACTTGACTATCCTTACAATTATTTTGGTTTTCAATCAGAAAATTCAAAGCAGGAATCTTAGATAGATTATGGGTGCTCTTAACCAAATCGTCATGTGTATCTGAATAAAAACCGAGTATAGTCTTATCAATAGCCTTAGAATCTGATGAGTTTTTTAACATCGGCTTAACTTTTTCATATGCTCTTTTATATTTGTTATCACTTGTGTAGTTGATTACAGCGTATGACGTATGTAATTTTTCCAGTTTATTATATATTTCCTCATAATTAGATAAACCTTCTCTATAAATTTTTTTATCAAGATAATTCTTGAATACTTTTATTTTGTTAGAGTCGCTGGATTCAAGAGAGTACAGATAAGCGCATATTATTTCAATAATTTTCCTATCAACTGAATGATTTCTGCTACTCGGAAAGTTACTAAGATATGCTATTACAGTTGAAATTGAAGGAAAAACTTCAGGGATAAAATAATATAACAAAAAATCCAACGAACAGTGTTCAAAAGATTTTAAAACGTTTGAGAAATCCGATTTCCAGTTTTCTTGCTGCGAATTCATAAAGTTTTTAGGAACGGTATTTTTAAAAAGTTTATTTAAAAAACGAGGTTTTGATTCATCTTTATTTTCAAACGTAAAAATAGCTTGAGCTGAATCGAAACTATCAATCTTATCATTATAATCTCTTAATTTTGCAACCGTTTTATTTGTTCGCTCACATTTTCTATAGTCTCTATATAATACGATATATAATATTATCAGTGCCTTACTATATGACGATTCAACTCCAAGATTAAACAACGCATAATTTATCTTATAAAAATCTAAATCTGTGAAAATAGTGCGAATAATAGGCAACACAAAAAGTCCTATCCAAATATCACAAAAAGTATTATATGAATCAACAAGTTTCTCTTTTGGATAAGCTTTTAGTTTATGATATTGAAAAAACAAGCATTCGTTAGGATATCTTTCTTTGATAAATATAAGCAAATATAATAGAAATAAAACCGCGCATTGATAGTCCGAATTTTGTTCGTATTCCGAAAAAAAGGAACACAAATGTGAAAAAGGATCAGTTAATGCAAAATAATCAGAATAATATGTATTAAAAAATACATCCGGTTCAATGCCGGCAATAGAGTTATATAGATTATTCTCTAATTTAGTATCCAAATTCAGTTTGTGTTTGTTTGGTGCTAAATAGTTGAGATGAAACCATACATATCTTTTAATTTGAGCTAAAGTTGAATCATAGCCAAGCTCTGAAAACAACTTTTTTAGATCATGACTATTAGGCAGATTTTTGTTATTTATATTTGATCCCATAACGATCCTTCTCTCCGGTTATAGTTATTATTCGCTCAATCATTGTATCAATTAATCAGAAACAAATAACGCTAAACTTATTTGAGTATTATAAAAGTTTTGTATATAATAATTATATGTGATTTTTTGCCCTCAAGTCAATAGAATGGCTTTG
>CACWIL010000231.1 GCA_902760905.1 uncultured bacterium | reverse complement strand
TTTTATATCTTTAGGTAATTGGAGTAGAAGTAACTTGCGGATTGTTTGTCTGAAATGTTCAATTTCACTAGGATCTGTTATCTCATTAGAATCTTTTAATGCTAGTTTTAGGGCAATATTAGGATCTTCGGTTCTGTACACAATACCTTGACCGCCTCTACCTAAAACTTTATCTACATCAACCACATGAGAATTCATATTCTCATCAATGTAAGATTTATACTTATCAGTCTCAACAGAAGAAGGTACATCAACACAATTCACTTCTTCAATGGATGGGTTACTATTATCTGTCAATCTATTTATCTCCTCTATTGACTAAACAGGCAATTGTCTTATCGTCACTGTGCATAGGAACCGGCCAGTCAATCAACATATGTTTTATTTTTTTTGTTCTTTTTCCCGGTTTTTCAGAGGAATATTCAGTAATAAAATCCCTTGCGAATGAAAGCAAATTATCAGATGGTATGTCATCCGAAATACCATCAGTAGTCAGAACTATATATTCAAAGTTTTGTAGAGGAATTTCTTTTATGTACCAGTCATCATATATAAATTTATATCTCATGCACTTAGTGACATTGGAAAATGAATCCGTTTTATCATCTAACAGCAAAATATCTTCGTGGTTATTTCTACAGCAGATCATTCCATCTCCAAGTCGTCCGAGAATAATCTTTTTCGCAGTAACTACAGCAAAAAGAACTGTCGCACAACAGTCATCTGCAAGACTAGGAGAAATATTAAACAGCCAGCGTGAATGCACTAATCGCAATACATCCTTTATATCCACACTTTTCGGTGAATTTAAGTAATCACGCATCACATTGCACACTGAACTGCATACGGCAGCAGAACCAGTATGAGATAAAGGTTTACTTCCGACCCCATCGGAAACAACAGCTACCCATCCGTTTTTATATTTTTTCAGCAAAAAACTATCCTGATTAGGTTTCCCTGTTTTAATATGACCGGGACCGATAACACTGCAACCAAAACTTACATAAGTATCCATTATTAATCCCAAGAATCTTCAACCACACTAACATCGACTTTTGAAAACAAAACATTTTCATCTATTTCAACGATATCTCTTAAGGATTTTGGGGTATCAATATTACCAAACATATAGGTAATGGCATAATCCACTGCTGCCAAAATATTTTCTGCAGAAAAAGTAGTAAGCTTTAGTTTAAGCATTTTTCTTAAATCTGCATCCAAACCGATAGGTATAAGCATCAACTTAGCATATCGATTCTTTCTTACTGTATTGAACAGATTCTCTATGTCACTTGTTTTATAATTTCCGTCAGTAAAAAACATTACTGGACAGTATTTTTTTTTGGATTCCAACTCTCCAATATAATTACAGAGAAGGCTAAGATCGGTGGTTCCCGCAGATTTAAATGCGGGAATATCGCCATTAGAATTAACCGTTACACTAAGTAGCTTTTCATTTAACGTATATATTTCAAAAGACAGATTTGCATACTCAATCTTTGTATGGATATTTTTAAGTTGAATAAGGGTTCTGGCTAAATTTCTACATAATCTACTTTTTCCCATTTCCAAATTACTGCCACTGGAATCGAAGATAGCACATATCAGATTTTCTGACATACCCCCACCTATAAACTACTCATCATCATCTTCACTGTCAGAAACACCAACAACTGTAGCCGCAGGACCTGAATATGTCTGTCCTGAATTTGAGGCATTTGAAACAACAGTTTCACCCAACATGTTTTTCTTATCAAATTTAGGCATCGATACAACAGTATTAGGTGCCTGAGACAGTGTTCTTGTCGTTGTTGTCATAGTGACAAATTTAAAGAACTTACTGATATCATTTGCATCATTGGCAAAAAACAAAGGGTTTCCAGATCCTTTTAAGAATTCATTCATAACACTGGCGGCCCCTCTTTCACCAATCAGCATCGCCATTCGGTCACATTTGGATGATCTGCCGGTTTCAATAAACTCTTTCATTGATTTTTCCCAATTGTAATTCGGGTACCCATCACTGACCAGAATTACAGCGGGTCTATACGCTCTCGAAGGAACTACATTCTTATCCTCGATCATGGATTTTGCTTGATACAATGCATCCGCCAAATTGGTTCCCCCTCCAGCTTTTAAATCATGCCAAGCAATATTTTCAATAGGTGTCATAGGTATATGAACATCTGCTTTGTTTGAAAAGGTTATGACTGACATAACGAGGCTTATTTCTTTGGCAACAGTTTTTTTAAACTCATTAATCATTGTACTTACAGCTTTGTTGAGTTCGTCTATGTTGCTACCAGTCATACTTCCGCTTACATCAAGTAAAAGCAGAACAGGAAGAGGCTTTGCATTAGTCGTATAATTTGATGCATCAAAGGCCATTTTAATATCCCTCGTATTTAAAAAAGTGTTTATTAACGTAAATATACAATTCTGACATAGATATAAAATGCATTAGAAAATTTTTTTATATTTCGTCTGAATGTTTAATCGATATTGCACCAATGCATGCTTATATAAAAATTTACATTAATGATGTAATTATAGGCGTACATTATAAAGAAAAAGGTGCTAAAAAAAGTTAGTTTTACATAAATCTCAATTAACAAGAATAAAAACAAACCTTCCTATTCCCTATAGTTTACACTTGTTTTTTTTACTTGACCATTTTTTATTATCGCTTTTATGCAGCGGTTCATAATTTTTTTTATATTTTAAACATAACCATCTGATTTACCTCTCAAATCTTATATTGATTTTTGAAAAATTTTAGTATTGTAATCTCTGTTTTTTGAATCATAACTAATCATCATATTTCATTTATCATATCTTGTAATTTGTTCTAACTTGATAAAGTCTCTAGAATTTTATTTAGCAGAGTAATGATGTAGGCTAGTAATATTAGATGTGTAACTCTGCAACATTTACCTGAATTGATGTTACTGTTGAATAACATGTGCAGTAATTTCTACAAATC
>CACWIL010000230.1 GCA_902760905.1 uncultured bacterium | reverse complement strand
CAGCTTGCATTTCTTTACGAGAAGTTTACTCCGATTAATACGTATATCATAGAACCTGACACTGATATTTTTTACCTATCTCTATGCGTTTTTGATTATGCATCTCTCTTCCAATACATATCCGAAAAGCACCTTGGAATCAAATTCATTTTTATGGATGATCCTGAATCTATAATACTAGATTTGGATAACTATTGTTCATCGTACGGAATGAATCTCGCAGTCAAAACGTTCTATCAACACTATGCATCAGATAAACTTACTGAAATAAAAAACAGAATTCAGCGAGATATGTCTTCTATTTCGATAAAAAATGGTTTCTTTGATGATATTCTGATTGGAATGTGCCATAGTGCAAGAAATCTGATTAGTAAGACAAAAATTCTTACTGATTACCAACTTCCGGAACATTTAAAAAAAATTCCTGTTTTAGTTATCGGCAGTGGTCCATCTCTTGACGCTGAATTGGACCTAATAAAAAGAATAAATGAAAAGGTATGTATCATAGCCTGCGGAACTGCATTAACAGCACTAATAAAATACGGTATAAAAGTCGATGTCTACGTTGCGATAGAACGAACTGAAACAGTCCGAGATGCTTTGCTATCAATCGAAGACAAAACTGTGTTTAACGATATTTTATGCATAGCCCCGGATGTTGTTCATCCTTCTGTCCTAAATTTATTTAAACACAAAATTATTGCTTTTAAAGCAAATGAAGTGATGTATTACTCGCTGGCTCTTCTTGGTAAAATTAAGGTTCCAAACAAATACTGCTGTCTTAACTACTGCAATCCTCTTGTTTCCAACATGGGGGCTTTTATTGCATTTTATCTCGGATTTCATGAGATATATTTCGTTGGAATAGATAATGGAAGCGCCAAAAGTGAGTCTCACTCTAAGTTTTCCTATTATTACGACGAAAGTGGTAATATGAAAAAAGATGCCGAAAATATGATTCTTAACAAATTACCTCTTGATTATCCTGGCAATTTTCGTTCTGAAATAAAGACCAACTCTCTTTTCAAAATAAGCATCCGTGTCTTTGAAGATTTGATTTCCGATAACAAAAAATGCGCTAATTTCTATAATGCAAGCGACGGTGCAAAAATTGAAGGATCGGAATCAAAACATCTTTCAGACGTCAACTGGGAAAAGTATGATTCTTTTGATCACAATGAACTTCGTGACATAATAGAACACCAAAAAGCAGAAAAGATTGAAGTAAACCAATATGATTTCAATGCAATTCTAAAGTGTGAAAGGTACAATGAAATTGCAGATCTGTTAATTGACGATCTTAAACATTTGCCTGAAAACAGTGAAGAAATTGTTCTTCGTCTAGAAGCTCATTTCGATTATCTGAACAATCTGAGAAAAGAAGGACTGGTAGTTGGTTCCCTCGCTCTTTATGGTTCATTAGCTCTTATGTACGCAGGTTTAATTACTGCAATATACTGCTCTGATTATCAAGAGAGCGAGCTTGAAACAATCATAAATACCATTACAGATTTTATTACCGAAACAAAAAAATACTACCCTTTTACCTATAAATACGATTATGACTTTATCAAAAATAATATAAAAAGATAGAGAGTAAAACCACCATGACCAATATTTTTACAGAAGTTGCAGACCGTTTAGAAATAATACAACAAAAATTACTTGCTAATAAAGAAGCTAACGAGAACCTTCAAATTAGTTTTAGAAATAGACTAAACGACAATCTAAACTACCTACAGTACAAATACCCACAATTTTACTCTTCTTTAATAAGTCATCAGATTAACTACCATAAGGTCGTATGCTTCGACAACGGTGAAGCAAATATTCTTAACTTAAAAAACGGAACTCTTCTTTACGGTGAATCACCAATAAGCGAAACTAAGAAGCAAATTCAAAGATGGTTGGAGGGGAATAATGTATTAATTAAGGTAAATGAAGCACCGTCTAAAGATTCAATTAAAAATGATCCTATTTGCCAACTTCACTACTATACTGAGTATTCTATTGAAAAAGAAATAGAAGAATTCATCCATAGCCACAAGGAAGCTTCAAAATTGGAAACACATGAAATTATTCAGGAGCAGCCAATGTTAGTTATAAATGGAGGCGGACTAGGCTACCCTTTATTAGAGCTATGTTCCAGCATTGAGCCTAATTTTATTTTCTACATAGAACCGGACATTGAAATGTTCTTATGCTCTCTCGGTGTTATCGATTGGATTCAACTTTTAGACTTTTTAGACAGTAATAACCAAACCATTATTTTTATTATTGGTCAAAGTGGAATCGAATCCTACTCGAATTATTTTAAATATGTATTCCAACAATACCCGTTTCTTCAGTCGTATCAATTGGTTTTTACTCACTATTCATCTCAAGAGACGGATGATTTTTTAAACCAAATCAAAACTAATATTTCTATAGGCTTTAATTCAAACGGAATGTTCGATGATTCAATCTTCGGTTTGAATAATATTATATTAAATTCCCAAAAATACAAATATCTAATAAAAGAGGAATACAACAAATTCAATCATATTCCAATAGCTATTATTGCCAACGGTCCCTCGCTTGATGATGATGTTAAATTTTTATCAGAGCATCAATTCAATTTTATCACTGTAGCATGCGGAACAGCGATCACAGCACTAGATCGCATAGGACTCATTCCAGACTTCTATGTTGCTGTTGAACGAATAGACGAAGTGTACAAATCACTGCTCTATGTTAAAAATCAGGAAATATTCAGACGTACAATCAATATATCAGTGGATGTTGTTCACCCACATACCATGAATATGTTTTCAAATAACATCATCGTTTCAAAACCAGGTGAACAGTTACAATATTACTTTAAAGACTTACCATCTACTGCAGCTAAATTCAATAACGTAATGATCTGCGAACGCACGAATCCTCTTGTTGCTAATTGTGCGATCAGTATATTCCTAAACCTGCATTTTCAAAACTATTACCTATTCGGTGTAGACAACGGCTCGGTTGATCT
>CACWIL010000229.1 GCA_902760905.1 uncultured bacterium | reverse complement strand
GAAAATCTAAGGGAAAATATAAAGAATGCCAAGTATAATGACGATAAACAAAATAAATATGAGGTATTTGGTTTGATAGACAATAATATGAATTTGCAGGAACAGCTTGATAAATTCAATGTACAAACAGGAGCTAACATGAACTTTAATAGTGATGGTCAGCCGTTTTCTGCATTTGTTGAACAAGATAAAACAAAAAAATTAAGTTCATCTGCAAAAGATTTAGCTGAAGAAAAATCAATACTGTCAACTATGGAAGAGAACATTGCTATTGCAAATAAAAACATGGCAATGTCAAAAAATAAAACTGTTGAAAATGAGCATGGAGTTCACAAAGTAGATAAGAAGACTAATTTGGTTGTTGATACTGTTGTTAGTTATGACCATGTTGTTATGAATAAAGAAGATGTAGAATTTTTTGCTAATCTTGTAGAAAATGGCATTACGGATATGAATGAAATTAAAAATCCTCAGAGAGCAGCCCGCGTATCCAAAACTCTTGCTGACTTACTGGCTAAAGCAATGAATGATAATAAACCTGTAAGAATAGATTTTGACAATAACATTTCTGTCATTATAAAGATAGATAGAGCAGGAAAAATCTCAGCCGATTTTCTTCCAAGCTCGCAGGTAGCGGAAGCGTATTTAAAAGAAAATCTACCTCTTTTAAAACAACGATTTGATGATAATAACATTGATTACAATGAATTAAATCAAAGACAACGAAAACAAGATACACAACAAGATAACAGAAAGAAGGATAAGAAAGATGAATGACTTGTATACAACAGCCATTAATACACAGAAAGCAACTAATCAATGGTTAGATGTGCTTGCTGAAAACATGACTAATGTTTATACTCCGGGGTATCGTGAAAATAAAGTCACGTTCAAAACTTTCTTGGGTGGTGCAGTAATTGACAATAATATAAAGAATCAAGACCAAGGTAAATCTATTCCCGGTACTTCTGCGGAAAATTTATTCTTAGAAGGAAAAGGTTTCTTTATGTTGAGAACTCCAGAAGGCAATGTTTCTTATACTCGTCTCGGTGAGTTTACATTTGACTCGGAAGGTGTATATCGTGCAAAAAGCGGTGCAACTGTTCAGGGCTATATTTTGAATGATAAGGGTGAAATAATGTCCGGAACAAAATCTATAAGCGCTGATTTGTACGAAGAGACTGCTTTAAAAGGCGGAGCATTAAGTATTCCTACAACAAATATAAAATTATGGATTGATCCTAATAACGGTAAATTTTTAGGAAAGTATGATGAATACGAGATTAAAAAAGATGGTACAATTTATGGAAAAGCTGATGGTGGAAATCGAGCTGTTCCGCTTTATAAAATAGCTACTGCAAATTTTCATAATCCAAACGGACTTTATGACGTTGGTAATGGTGTTTTTGTAGAAACTAATGAATCCGGAAAACCTGTAATTGGCAGAGGGGAAATAAGGTCAGGTTTGTTAGAGCAAGCTAACACTGATTTTAAAGCCAATATTGCAAATTATCAGGAAGCAAAGGTTCAGATGGAGCTTGTTAATGCTTTAATTAAATCTAATAAGCAACTCTTGCAATCAGCAATGGAAATGGCAACACAATAAGAGTAAATATATTCATATAGTTTAAACAAATTTAAGAATTGTATTAAAACAATAATTTTTCATATTAGTTAAACTCCGTTTAAAAGGGAATTAAGGGATGCTTTAATTCCTTTTATTTTTTTGTTAAAATTCTAGTGCTGGTATTTAGTAAAATATTAATAAGGAGATGTAAGTTATGTTAAATTCTTTTGTATATATGTTCAGGGATAAAGACTTTTGGAAAAAATATTTATCTCTGTTTGGAGTTTTGTTAATCGCAAATTTGTTAATTAACTGGTCCAGCACATTTTCTCCGATACTAAATAATGGACAGACTTCATGTTGGTATTACATATTGTTTTTTGTCGGCTTGATTGTATTGTTTATTCCTTACGGATACAGTATATCTTTGTTAAAAGCCAAACTTGAAGATGCATCATTAACAGAGCTTCCTTCTATCAAGATAATGCAGAATTTTATTTCAGGTTTTAAAGTTATTTTATCAGCTTTATTGCTGATTCTTATAATAGTAATATCTGCATTTGTTCTGTATAATTTGAACAGTATTTTATATAAATACGCCGTAACATTCATGTCTTTTGTCGCAAATGCAGTAATATTATTAGCAATATTTGTTATATCATTTTTCCTTATTTCAATGTGTTGCAGATATGTTGTCAAACCTTCTTTTTTAAACTTTATAAATTTTAAAGAAGCTGCTAAACTAATTAATTATGATGCAGCAAAGTACCTGAATGCATATTTGCTGACTGTGTTTTCAACAATTTTTGTATATCTTATAATAATGTTATCAGTTTCTGTTTTGACAAGAATAGGATATATAGGTTTGTTTCTGTATTGTGTGTTAGTTTCATTGTTATGGTCATATCAGATATTTTTATTTGCCGGGCTATTCAGTAAAGCAGTTTTACCTGAAAAAATCTGATTATATGGTTATTAAAATTATAAAGGCGGGATAACCGCCTTTTTTAATGCTATAATTTTTTATAGAGGATTTGAATGATAAATATTGATTTTTTAACGCTTAATGCATTTTTTATTGAAAATATTGATTTTTTAATCGGTTCTCGTTTGCAAAAAATTCAGCAGCCAACAAGACGTGATTTTATTCTTTTTTTGAGAAATAATGGTGAAAACCGCAAATTGTATATTAATATTCAGCCGCAAACTTATCACATAGCTTTTATGAGTAGTGAAAATGAAAAAAGGCGTAACATAATTATTCCCAAAAAGCCGCCAATGTTTTGTATGCAGCTTAGAAAATATCTTGAAGGAGCAAAAATTACTGATGCAAATGTAGTTGAAAGAGAAAGGATTCTGGAACTTTATTTTGATACGTATGATGAACTTTCTCAAAAACGTGTAGGCTCTGAAAAGAGCAGATACAGAGAGCTCCATGGCGGTTTAAAATATATCTATCCTCCGGTAAGTATAAGTTTATCAAATGAACTTAAACTTCAGTTTGAAAATTTATCGCAGGACAGAATTAATGAATATCTTAATAAGACCTCGTTTACTCCTGCTATAAGAGATGACAGATATACTCTTTTTTCAGAACTTATACCGGATTCTGTTTCTCAAAAATCTGTAAATGATATGCTGGATAGTTATTATGCAAAAGAACAGGAAGGAATAAATATAAAAACTGAAAAAACTAAGTTAATTGAAATTGTAAATGCAAGATTAAGAAAAACAAAAAACTCAATCTCAAAAATATCAAATCTTTTAATAAAACGTGATAATACAGAACGATACAGATTATATGGTGATATTTTAACAGCTAATTTGTATGTAAAATCTGATTACAGAAAAGAAATAGAACTTTTTGATTATGTTAACAATCAAAATATAATTATTCCGCTT
>CACWIL010000228.1 GCA_902760905.1 uncultured bacterium | reverse complement strand
AATATACCATATTACTAGGAAAATGAAAACAGATTATAAAAAATAGTATAGAGCATAAAAGTTACTTATTGTGTTTTCTGGCATAATGAGGCTTGATTTTATTGCAGCCGGTTATGTTTATCGAAATATCTGTATCCTCATCGGGAGAAATTGTATAGATTGCAAGCTTATACTTTCTGCCTTTTTTGACGTAAAAAGTTCCATCCATATTAGTTCTTAAATCAGAGAAAAATCTTATATCAGGAATTTCATTGTTTAATTCGTTATCAGTTACATCAATAATGGCAACTCGTTTTTCTTTTGTAATCAACATATTTGAAAATTGAAATATTGCTGTGGAAAAATGTATAACATCGCTCGCTGCATAAAAATAATCATCTGAATAAGACCAGCAGAAATTTTCGCGTGGCATAATAAATCCCAAATATGGCTCAGGTTCTTCTTCAAATTCTGCTTTTTTTACAGTGATATGCACCACATCATTTGTATCTAAAATGATGGTTGAAATTGAAATGACAGTAGCGCTAAGCAATACTACAAGCAATGTTCTAAGTGTAATCTTCATTCTTTCGTTCATTTTATTGTTCCTTTGACTTAAAGTCATAACCATATTTTGCGTAGTGTCAATAATGTGCGCACGCCATTACCCAAATATGTTGGAGATGACGGAACCGTTCTCGTAAAACCGTGATTTATCTGCAAAGGCGAGGGTAGTGCCTGCAAGTAAAATCATCGTAAAAATCAAAATCAGTTTTTTCATTTTCGCTCCTCATATTTCTTGATGAGATTGATATTTGCTTTTTCTATCTCGTTAAAATCTTTTTCTGTGAAGTTTGGGTTTATTTTGTACCAGTGTTCATAGTTGCTGCAAAAAAGCTCTGAGTATGTTTTGTTTTTGAACTTGTAGCCGTGAAAAGCATAAATCGCGTTTCTCAAAAAGGCAAGTTGTGATTTTGTCAAATACAAAAGGAAGTCTTCGGAAAGTTCTTCATTTGTCAAACTAACGGAATACCCTTCAGAAGACAGGACAAGATTATGCGGATTTGACCAATCAATAACATCGATAAACATCGGCTCAAAGCATATTGAAAAATATTCTTCTTCGTACTTGAGAGTGTATTGCTTTAACTCTGCTTCCAGTGAAAAAGATTTCTCTTTCTTTGGGAAAAAAGTTAATTCGCTATTTTGACCGGCGTAATCATAGCGATCTCTTTGGAGATTGAATTGAAATGGATAAAGTATTCTCCGGTCAAGTTTCGCCTTGTCATCGACTTGATAAATAAAAGTGTAATCGATTGGTTTTCCGTCAGGATTTTTCGCCAGCATTGTCTGGATTTTAGAGCTGTACATACCATGGATTCTTAGATTTTCGTATGACACGGTTATTGTTTTTTCGCCGTCGAGGTCAAAATCAAACTTTATCTCGATTTTATCGGAGATTGGATATTCCCCAGTGTATTTTTCAAAATCGCTGTAATAAGAGCCTTTTTCCATAAGGTTTCCGTTTCTGTAGACTTCAAATGGAATTTCTTTTCCGTCGGACTTTATGCAAAAATCTTTCGGTATCGCAAAGTCGTTGCAACAACGCTGATATCCTAAAATCTCGCAATTTATTACAGCCGAAACACTTTTCTCAACGTTGGCAGAAATCACATAATCGATAAAAAGATGGTCTCCTGTGCATACGATTTTCTGACTTTTTATGAAAACGTCTGCGTCAGAAAAGCGTGGAAAACTCACATCAAAAGGATTTTCCACATCCGCAAACGCAGAAACTCCAGTCAAAAGCATCGCAAAAAGTAAAATTAGTTTTTTCATTTTTAATTCCTCTTTATCACTCTACTGCCAGGATAAAAAATCAGTGTGCCTGAATAATCAATAAAAGTCTTTATGCATGTCTTATTTGAACTGTCTATGATAATTTCTCCGGTTGGAAGCATAAACACGATGTTATAGGATTTCAAGCTCTCCCCTCGGTCATCTATTTTTTCCTCGATAAACTCAAATTCGATTATCCAGTCATTTCTTTTTCTGCCTTTTTCTTTTTTTAATTTTATAAGTTTATAATGAGAATATCTATATTGGGATGACGAATAAATATCGATGTTGTCGTTATAATATTCAGCACATTCCTTGAGCCTGTTTTTTTCGATGATTTTCTTTAGTTCAATCATGGAAATGCATTCCTGATTTTCAAGAAATTCTTTTTCGATTCTCCAGACATAGGTAAAAGATTTATCACGAAAATCTCCGACAGCGCCAACAGGAATTAAGTCCTCGCGCGCATAATCAGGCTGATACATTTTTACCACAAGGCCATCTGATGTTTCCAAATTAAAAGTAATACCGTTCATTTCAGTTCCTCATACTCAGGTATGCTCGGGGCGTTTAATTCCATTCCCGTGCTAGTCGTCCTCGCTAATATCCGCCTGCCAATAGGCTGCATCAAGTTCGCGAAGGTCGTCTTTTTTGCCCAAGCGGATTTTGAAGAGCGATTTTTCAATTTCCTTGTCGATGTTGTTCAGCTCGTCAAGCAAATCAAGCGTTTGCTTGTCCAGGTCTTTGCCACGCGTTTCAAAGATTTCAGCGCACTCAAGACGGAAATGGTCGTAGTTTTTCCCTTTAAGGAGCAAAAGAAGTTGCTTACCGCGCGCCCGGTCGTCCGAATCAGGAAGCTGCGAGATGAATTCGGAAAGCTTTTTCACCCCGCTATCGTATAAGGGACATTTTTTGTAATCTGATGAAATCGAAACCGTGTACCCCTCCAAAAGCGACACGGCTGTGTGCGGGTCATTGCTGCACAAAATGCGGAAAATGAGCGGAATGTTTCCCTCGCTTTCAGCAAGCTTGTGTATTTTCTGTGTATCAAATGCGGGGCGCTCTATGTATTCCCAGCGTTCTTTGAGGCTGTCGCTCCATACTGCGGAGTAAGTCTCGTTTGCCTGCGCGTAGGTTTTTTCCGAATAACGGGTATAGCGCTTCTCGCTGCGGGAGTAATACAGGAACCAGTCGGCTGACGAACTGTAATGCGACGTGTGGACGATCACCTCGTCCTCCGG
>CACWIL010000227.1 GCA_902760905.1 uncultured bacterium | reverse complement strand
CATTAGATTAGCACAATTACTGATTATGACTTCAAATTGTTTTCTTTAAATCTGAGTTTTTAACATTTTTCCATTGGTCTAAATTTACTATCTCAGCCGTTTCACATCGAATGTATAAAACATCTTTGAGGTCCTCTTGTGGTAAATTATTAAACATGTTCATTGCATGCTCATAATCATCATCGGTTATTACAGATTCTACATTACCATCCTTATCGAGAACTTTATCAACGAAAAGAAACGCAATTTGAACTTTATAATCGTCAGCATTAAAATCCTTTTCATCATACTTTATATCGTTAATCTTACAAAGTAATATGTAGGACTTAATCATTTCTTTTTTTATTTGCTTAATAACAGCAGAATCAAGTATTGCTTTATAATCATTGTAATGACATTCTATGTTTTGTTCTCCATTCAACATAGATTCACCCTTGCACTTGTACTCAACTAAAAGCATACTTTTAATTGATGGATTAATAATAACTAAATCCATCTCTGGTTTTTTAGGTATTCTCACATCTTTTTGCGAAACGGTCGTTTCAAAACCACATACTGAGTAACTCTTTTTATTAAAAGTCATATTGTTTAGAGCTATAATTTGTTGAGTTCTTCTCTCCCTATCCTTAGGCATCCCCTCTCCAACCACTTTAATAGCTTCATCCAATGGCTTATCTGAACAGCGTCTTACAAGGTTTCTACATCTGTCTGTTATCTTTTCATAAAGAACCAATCCTTTATAATAACCTTTAATACAGTCTGTATTGGGGATAAAAAGAATATCCTCATGCCTTTCTTTAAGGCATTTAATCCAAGCTATGACCTCATCCTTGTAGTCATCTTTTCTTCTAAATTCAAATTCTCTGTCTTTCATTAATTGTAACCTCCTTTAAAACAAAACTTACTTTTTCATAGATTCTTAATTATTCTTTTCTACCAGTGTATTTCAGTGAACTTTTTTAGCTGTAAGTGAATTCATAAAAACAAAAATTCACTTGCGCAAATTCAGACGCAAAGCAGCTTTAAAATATATCAGTGAACTTAGGTGAACTTTTTTATATGCTATAACTATTTCGGAATTAACACATGCTGCTTATGGCAGCATACAAATCTTCCAGGATTAAATTATGTTTGTCGTTTTTATCCTTTTTATCTGAACATCTACATTTACATGCTCTAAATATGCACCGTACTTCATTTTTTCATAAGCAACAAATCCTGGTAGTGCTTTCCAAATTGTTACACCCCTATGAATATTTACGTTTAAATACAGTCCATGAGAAAATACAAAAATAATTTCCATTTTTATATCTGTAAAATCGGATTCCGTAAAAACTTTATCTACACCATAAAGTCCAAGTTCATGATACTGATTAAGGATTTTTCTAGCTTCCTCAATTCTGTGAACCATAAGTTTTTTTACATGGATGTATTCTTCCATTCCCATTAAATGTTCTTCTAACCCGCTTTTCTGTGTCAAAGCATTCCTGGTTGATTTTACTTCTATCATGCAAATAGATTCTATCTTGCCTTTCGAATCAAATCTAATCGCAAACATGTCAGGCTTATTTTTATTTCCTACCTTTACACCAGGAACACCGCTTGGCTGCGCAAATTCCAAGTCATATATGAATAGTCCATCCTTAAGGCAATGATTATTCATAAATAAATCCTGTTGAACATGCTTTTCGACACATTTTTGAAAATTAGCATAAAAATTTGAATTAGAATCAACAATTCCCGCATCCGTATTATGCTCAAAATAATATTGTTTTATATAATTCCGAGGGCGCTTTTCTTTCTTGTATGCCTGAGATCTTGGATTATACACTTCAAACACTTCATCATGATCAAGGCTAAAATATGACTCCTGCATTTCCTTCAATAGTGAATATGAAGCGGTGACTACCTTCTTTACTTCATCATATCCACCTGATGGGGTGTATTCCAAGAATACAGCATCGTAAGAATAACCATCTTTTGTCTTGTGTCTTACAACAAATCCATTCTCCTCTTTTAATTGGTTATAATCCTGACCTTTAAGTCCTTTGAATCCCAATTCCATGAGTTCTTTTACAACCCTTGAATGCCAGTCATCCATAAACCTGGCGTGATTTGGGTTTATTCGTACAACAGGAATGCCACCTTTACCACCTTTGATGCACAACTCCCATATCATATGATTATTTCTATAGATAACAACTTTGCCAATTTTCGAATCATTACCTCTAAAACATAGTGCAAGATCGTTATTCTCATTATCCCTTACATAATCTACAAAAGCTGCAAATGTAGATCTATTCTTCAACTCTGACATCATTTCGGGACTAACATCCCTTGTATATGTTGATTTCATGGCTATCTTTCTCCTATCAATGAACTACAATTGTTTTTTTAACCTGAATTTGCAATAGGTTTCCAGTTGTCTAAAATGACTTCATCAGCCGTTTCACATCGAATGTATAAAACCTTTTCGAGTTCATTTGGTGGTAACTGTTTAAATATTTTCATTGCGTCAATATAATCATCAAAGGTTATTTCAGATTCAATATTACCAGATTTATCGAGAACTCTATCAACAAAGAGAAAGCCTGCCTGATATTTTCAGGCAGCCCTAAGGATCAAATCCGCATCCATCTCTCCCTGCGTTGTTGTTGCGCCTCATGTAATTTTACTTTTGCAATGTTAAGGTCTTTTCCGCTCAACCCGTTTTGGATTGCTTCCTGCAACCAAGTCTCTGCCATTATATAATCCGGGCAATAATTGATGCCTATCTTGTACATACACCCTAACACGAATTGGGCCTTCACATGCCCGTTGTGCGCAGCCTTCAGTAACAAACGTTTACCCTTTGGCCAATCTTCAAAGTGTAAGACGCAATCTTTAAGGTCAATTGATCCAATGATACGCATTCCTTCTTCAAAATCTTTTTCCGGATTTTCAGAAGAAAAATCAGGTGCCTGATAATAAACCGGAGCCCGGTCCTTTGTTGTGTCTTTAACATAGCCTCTCTGTATGCTTCTCAATAATTCATCTAAACTTTTCGTTGTTTCTTCATAGTTAAG
>CACWIL010000226.1 GCA_902760905.1 uncultured bacterium | reverse complement strand
AATATTAACAATATATTCTGCTGCCGTACTACGATAAAGCGGTTCTGAACTCATGGCTCCCTGAACGCCAAAAATTTGCTGATGTGTAACATTGTCAAAAATCCTGAAACTTTCTGGGCATACACCATAAACGCCTTTATTTTTGATTGTTATATCAGAAATAATTGTTTCTGATTCAACACCGCTGTATTGCATTTCTTCCCCGCGAATATTTAGCGGAACGATTTTCCCTTGAAAATTAATCGAGACTGATGCGGTTATGCCATCATCTTTATAATAATCTTGTAAATGATCATGATGATAATAGACATTAAACCACTTATAAGAATCAAAAGAATGACCGTTAAATGGACGTAAATGATTAAGTATTAATGTATCATTAGTGTGATGAACATTCTTCGGCATAACAAATCGTCCAACATAGGTCCACTCATTTGCCATTACAGTTATAGTGAAAGTCATAATAATCATTACCATAGTAAATATTTTCTTAAACATATCACAAGTTCCTCCTTAAAAGCCTTTTTATACAGATTTTCTGATTACAGTTTACATATATATATTTTAACACTGATATTTTTATTTGTGAATAAAATTAGAGACAAATACACTGCTTTTAAGCGGAAAACTTTATGGACTAAACTGTATTGCAATGAGACGTAGTTCTCAGGATTCAAATTAGTATCTCAACAGAACTAACATTATTTAGTTTAAGGATTTTTTCCAAAAAGAAAAGCCCAACTCTGATTTTTTCAGAATCGAACTTATCTTAATGATATTTTGAACAATTATACGATAAACTATCCATAAACTATCCAAACGAATAAATGAGACAAGCAATAACATAAACATTGCTATTTTCATTCATGCTCACTTCATTCCCTTTCCAGCCTAATCATGTCATACTTTCAAAGAAAAAGCGAAGAAATATTTGTGACATATGTCTTTGACATATTAAAAGCCAATTCACTTACAAAGATCTCGCATTAGTCATTTGTCTTGTATTATCTTTCTTATGAAGAAAATCAGCACCGAAGAATTAAAGAGATTAGAGGTTAAGCAGATTGAACGTTATAAGCTTTTCTTTCGGTTTATGAACAAGGAAATCACTGAACCAATTTTTAAAATTGAGTAACAGAACCTGCTTCAAAAGGAAAAAGTGGTAATAAAAAATCCGCAAGGCGAACCTTGCGGACTGTTTTCAATTGGTGGCCCCGGAGGGATTCGAACCCCCGACCTTTTGGTTCGTAGCTACGCCCTAAACTTTTATTCATTAACATGGTTTACAAATCGAAACAATTATAGCAGATTTCAACAAAAATTTAAAGCAAATGTTACACTTGGATTAAGATTTACAAGTGTATTATTTGTGAAATCTAGAATAGACTATCCATAAGCTATGCAATATGCATATGATTATTTGCATTTTTTGTTATTGTTGCCGGTTTTTTGTGGATTCCGTAATCATACGGTCGCCGGAAATGCTCGGAAAAAGATAATGCAATATTTTTAGCGGCTTCTTTCAGCTGGTCGTCGTTAAAGGAATTTGGAAAAGATATATCTGTAGTTGCAAATACTCTTTCATCCTTTTCTTGATTCATATTGTATAATTCATAATACATTTCTTCTCTGCGCTTTTTGGATGAAACTGTCAAGTTTCCATACTTGCATAATGCATCTGCACAAACAAGGTTATTATCAAGTATTATAGTTCCATCTGTATGCGGGCGATTATGGGTGCGTCCGGTGTTTCTATCTAACAATTCCTGTCCACAATTGTATGAAATTTCCCTCATTGGTGAGCGGTATTTTCCGTCTGCTGTCTGCCCTTTAATATATTTGATATCTCCCATATGATGAATAGCCATGGTGTTTTACCTCATTTTTACAAATTAGCGTAGCGGTTTATTGGTTTTCCCCCGTAGCGTAGCGAAGGGGGCAAATCGAAGGGACTTCCGCAGCCGTAGGCAAGGGAGTCCCGTAGATGCGCTGTCCGGCACCCAGTGCCGAACAGTTTTTGTTACCATTATTATATCAATATTTAGTCTACCCCCGACCACCAAATCAATCCGATTTTTATTTGTAATATGAAAATTTTCTGTGAAATTATTTTTGATTTATAATATATAGCTTGCTTTATTTTTAAATACAATTATAATTAGTATAGTAAATTGTATTTTATTATATTTTATTGAAAGTGGGGGTATTATCATGTCAGAAAAAAAGGTACTAACAGAAGAAGAAAAGAAGCAAAAACTGTTGCAAGCAACACTAAAAGGTATGCAAAAGGTTGAGGATTTAAATCAAAATTTGGAAAAGCTTCGTAAAGAAGAAGAAGAACGCAAAAAAGCTGCAGCAGAAGCTAAAAAACGGCTAGAAGAAGCTGAAGCAGAAGTAGCTAAACAAGTTAATCGAATCGATCTGATCCGTAGATTTGCAAACATTGCCCCCGATTCCCCAGAAATTAAGAATAAAAATCTTATTGACATTGCTAAGGATGTGGTTTTAAAATTTGATGCTGAAGGAAAAACCGATGTAACAGATAAAATTGATTACATTGGTGATTATGCTTGGTTGCGCGAGACAATGCAGAAATTGTTCGTGATGAATAAAGGGGGAACAATTTATTATTTTAGTATCGATAAATTTCGTGCTGCCGTTAATCAAAAATTTGATGAAATTAAAAATATTGAAGCAACTGCCGAAACCTTGTTGGGAAACGAGTTCTTACATTATAAAGACGAACAGGAAAAGTTAAGGGAACAGAAAAAAACTGCTGCTAAGGAAAAAGCCGCTGCGAAAAAGAAGAATAAGGATACCATCGCTTAGAAATGTAACTAAAGAAGAGAATTTTCAGTACTCGATATGAAATTCTTTTATCCTTAAAAATATAAAGAAGACCCAAGAGCTTTACTGCCTTGGGTCTTCTCTATTCTCGGTTCTTTCCTTTATTTCTTACTCGTGTTATAATGAACATAAGTTCTGTGTATTGGAGATGGTACTAATGAAATCCAAATATAAACCTGATCAGCAAGTGTATTTTCTTATCTGTGGACGGTATGTTACTAAGGCAAAAGTTGTAACGG
>CACWIL010000225.1 GCA_902760905.1 uncultured bacterium | reverse complement strand
GAAAAGCACTAACAATATTAGCAGCGGTAACGCCTTGCGGAATTACCGTTACTATTAAAAAACAAACTGTTAAAAATAAAGATAAAATTTTTTGGAACACAATCTTTTCTAGTGTAAAATTACAGGGTTACATTTCTGTACTTTGTAATGGGTATCAACATTAAGGAATTTTGTCATTGTTTGTATATCTTCATCGAACAATTTAGATTTATCGTAAGTTGTTCTAAATAAAAAGTCTATACCTGAATTTTTAATTAACTCTATACTGCGTTTTATGTTGTCTATATTTACTGGAACACAACAAACCAAATCATACTTATCAAACGGTGCTTTTATATCCATAGCGATAAAATCCACCAACTTTTGATTTATGATTTGTTCCAATACTTCCGGATTTGATCCGTTACTGTCAAGTTTAACTAAAAAACCCATCGCTTTAACTTTTTTTATAAAATCGATTAAATCCGGTTGCAATGTCGGTTCTCCGCCTGTTATTACAACTGCATCCAACTGATTTCTTCGGCTTTCGAGAAAAGCCAAAACTTGTTCTTCCGGCATGGGAACTTGATACATGTCAGGATAAACAAGTTCCGGATTATGACAATATGCACATCTGAAATTGCAGCCCTGTGTGAAAATAATGGCTGCAGTTTTATTCGGGAAATCTATAAATGAAAACTTTTGTAATCCGCCGATTCTCATGAAAAAAAATACTCCGTATTTTTTGGTTATTGGATTATAGGGTTATGGGGTGATAGGTTTTTAGTATTATCGTAGTTAAACTTATAATCCTATAACCTTATCACCCTATAAACTGTTTTTACATATTTGCTACTTTTCTTATTTTGAATTCTTCTTGTTTGCCGTCATTCCATTGAGATACAGGTCTTAAATAACCTACAACTCTGGAATATACTTCGCATGTTGATCCGCAATGAGGACAAGTTTTTACTTCACCGTTAAGGTATCCGTCATTAGGACAAACACTAAAAGTAGGAGTTATTGACATATAAGGAAGTTTATAATTTGTAAATGCTTTTTTAATAAAGTTCTTCATAGATTCGGTATTTGTAATTTGTTCCCCTATAAACATATGTTGAACGGTTCCGCCCGTATACAAAGATTGTATTTCATGTTGTAATTCCAATATTTCAAATAAATCGTCCGTATAATTTACGGGCAATTGTGTTGAATTTGTATANATCCATATTTGCAAATATAATATCAGAATATTTATTTCTATCTGTTTTTGCAAGTCTGTAAGAAGTACCTTCAGCAGGAGTTGCTTCCAAATTATAAATATTTCCCGTTTCTTCCTGATATTTTTGTAATGTATTTCTCATATAAGTTAAAACTTTTATTGCAAAATTTTTACCTTTCTGACTTGCAATATTTTCTTTTAAGAAATTCATACAACATTCATTCATACCTACAACACCAATAGTTGAAAAATGATTTTTCCAATAACAACCGAATCTTTGTTTAATATTTCTTAAATAAAAACTCATATACGGATAAAGATTTTGATCCGTAAGTTTTTCCAAAACTTTTCTTTTGGTTTCCAAACTGTTTTTTGCTATTGTCATTAACTTATCAAGTTTATTGAAAAAATCTTCTTCATTTTTTGATTCATATCCCAACCGTGGCATATTTAATGTAACAACACCTATTGAACCGGTTAAAGGAGATGCACCGAAAAGTCCACCACCTCTTCTTCTAAGTTCTCTGTTATCTATTCTTAACCTGCAACACATACTTCTTGCATCATCGGGATCCATATCGGAATTAATAAAATTTGCAAAGTAAGGAATACCGTATTTTGCAGTTGCATCCCACAACAATTTAAGTTCGGGATTATCCCAATTGAAATCTTTACTTATGTTATATGTAGGAATAGGAAAACTAAACACTCTTCCTTTTGCATCTCCTTCAAGCATAACTTCCAAAAAAGCTTTATTTAACATATCCGTTTCTTTTTGGAATTCACCGTAAGTTCTGTCTTGTGGCTTTCCGCCGATAATTACAGGCTCATCTTTATAATGTTTTGGTACTTTTAAATCAAGTGTTAAGTTTGTAAACGGCGACTGAAATCCGACTCTTGTAGGAACATTCAAGTTGAACAAAAATTCTTGCAATGCCTGTTTAACTTCTTTGTATGATAAATTGTCATAAGCAATAAACGGTGCAAGTAATGTATCAAAACTTGAAAAGGCTTGTGCACCTGCGGCTTCACCTTGAAGAGTAAAAAAGAAGTTAACTATTTGACCTAATGCACTTTTAAAATGCTTTGCGGGATAAGATTCGATTTTTCCGGCAACACCTTTAAATCCGGTTACCAACAAATCATGCAAATCCCAACCTACACAATACACACCGAGAATTCCCAAATCGTGTATATGTAAATCTCCTTCAGTATGAGCTTTCTTAATATCATCGGTATAAATTTTATTTAACCAATAAACTTTACTTACTTCAGAAGATATATAATTATTTAGCCCTTGAAGAGAGTAAGACATATTACTGTTTTCTTTTACTTGCCAATCTGCTTTAGACAAATATTGGTCAACCAAATCAACATTAAATTTTGAAATAACTTCTCTCATTTTTGAATGTTGTTCTCTATATATAATGTATGCTTTTGCAGATGCTTTATAAGGAGAATTCAATAATACTTCTTCTACTATATCTTGTATTTGTTCTACGGTCGGTTTTGTGTTACTTAATGTTTCTTGTGCGATACTTAAAACTTTTACGGTCAAATTTAAAGCAATTTGTTCGCAAAATTCGCCGGTTGCTTTACCTGCTTTTAATATTTGCCTGTTGGATTTTTGCGAGTTAAATTTTTCCTTTTTGCCGTCTCTTTTTATGATACAATCAAAAACCGAAAGTGTTTGTTCCATTTTTTTTCTCCTATCTGTTAAAATTTTTATTTTTATATAAACATGGAAATGCACCCTGGTTTTCTTGTTTCCATTTGATATACAAAAGTCATTCCTCGACAACTTTTATAAATATTATGTATCTGTTGGCAGGTCTTCTGGCTTAAGGGTAATAACCTACTAAACTTTATCTTCCCGCTTAAATTAAGCAGTGACTTTGTTTCAAAAAGTTTTTCGTTCCCTATCACAGCACCGGGAGTGCTTCCGATTCTAACGGAATTTCCTATTAAGTTTGTTCAAAACACCAACAAAAGATTTTAAAAATTACAGATTGATTATATGTTTTAATTTATTGTTTGTCAATACTTAAAACACAATATATTGTTTTTATATATCTTTAAAACTATATATTGTGTTTTAATATCTTGTACATAAAATTTATTAATATACTTGTTTGCTTGTTTTTTTGTTTTGTAAGGTTCATCAAGTTTATTGAGTTGCAATACCTAATATATATTTTTTTGTATCGTAACTTACATACCCGATATATAGCTTATCTTCTCAAAACTGCACCGTTTTCTTTTTTTATATCTGTTACATTTAAAAATTGTCAAAGGCAATTTTTAGAAACTGATATTCATTCTTATTGTTCCAACATAAGCAGTGTTATCTTGTCCTTTATAGTAAGGATTTTCTACCATTTGAAAATCCGGACTTATTGATAAGTAATCAGCAACTTTCCAATTGTAATATATTTCTAAATGATTTTCCGATTTAGGATCTTCATTATCAATATTAACTTTTTTATAGTCGTTTGACGGTATTATCTGCCCGTAAGCAACACCTATAACATCTTTGTCACCAATACCTTTAACTTTTGCCTGTAACCCGATACTCCAAACATGTTGTGCACCTTTGCTTACCAGTTTATCCAACTTTTTTCTGTTTATCATTCCTACATCACCTCTGTTCCAACTATATCTTCCAAATACACCAAAAACATCTGAAAGTTGTTGATCCAAACTTATACCAAAACCATAATCTTTTTCATGTCCTTTTATTATTTCTTCTTGTGCTTCTGTCAGTTTTATATGATCGGATGTGTCCAACCAACTGTAGAACCTATAGTTACCAATCATACCTTCCATTATACTCGGTTTAAAGTTAACTTGTGCGGAAACAAAACCGCTTCTTGTAAAATCTATAGGAAAATTAATGTCTGTTTTATTGACTTTTTGAATATACTGAGCATCTAATTCAATATAATCTTTTTCTAAAAAAGCTTTTACACCAAAATTATTTCTTGCAAAATCAATATTTACCGCATTGTTAAACATTCCACCTATAAATTGTTCCGAATCACTGTTTGCATAAGCATTTTTATCCAAATCAGAAGAAGCACTTAAAACACCAACAA
>CACWIL010000224.1 GCA_902760905.1 uncultured bacterium | reverse complement strand
TATATATCTAATTCTATTATCGTTTTCTACCAACGTAGAAAACTCAGCTTTAATATCATCTAAAACTGATCCAAAAATCAAAAAGAAACATGCTTCGTTTTTGATTTTTGAAAACGCCTTAATAGACTCAATGATTTTTTTGTTATTATCGAGTTTTCCTCCTGAAATAAAAGTAAAACCGTTTTTAGGAATCTGAAACTTCTCGCGTGTTTCTTTACACCAAGGAACATTCTTGTTAGGGATTCTATCAGAATCAATACCCATAATCAGAACATCAAGCTTTTCTTTCGGAATACCATAGTACTTCTGCGCAAAAGACACACGCCAACTTGTAGTACCGTAAACCTTATCAACATCTTGAATCCAATTGGTCCATTTTCTTTTTTGGATACGCATAACATAAGCAGTCAAAAAATCATCAACCTTTGTAGTTCCTTCATCCTGATGATTATCAGCTACAATATGCATCAATGGATTAAACTTCTTTTTGTACCGGATAACATCTTCAGGAACAAATGAACACAAACCATGAATAAAAACAAAATCAGGTTTATAATCAATCATTTGTTCAATTAATCCTTTGTACTTACCAAACAAACGTCTAATTTTTCCCGGAAAGGGAAGTCTTACCAGTTCTACTCCATTATCAAGCAATTTGTATCCTGTTTTTGTTTGAATAATATTACCGTTTGCGCCTCTTGTTCTGGTTGTAGTTACAATTCTGACTTCATGTCCAAGCTTATGCTGATATTCAGTCAAAAGATTATCCTGATAACTATAGTGCTCTGTAAAAGGAGCATTCATGCAGAAATGTAAAATTCTCATAAAACTTACTTCTCTATAAGCATTCTGATTTTTTCACAACTTTTTTCTTTATTGTGATTTTCTAATGTGTTTAAATAATTGTTTTTTCCTAAACGCTTCCTTAATTCATCATTTCTCAAACTCATTATTGCGTTTGTTAATGCTTCAACATCATTTGGCGGAAATCTTAATCCATTTTCATTGTTACGAACAAACTCTGAAATATTTTCAAAATCAGAAATGATTATAGGCTTCATAAAGAGTCCCGCTTCAAAAGCAGGTCTCGATTGATGAGGGGAACGCATTGGAAAAACCAAAACATCGCACGCCGCGTAACAGGATGACATATTTTTCACACGACCGAGAAAATGTATTCTTCCTTTTTTATCTTCTTTTTCAATAAGATATTGCCACTTATCAACATAATCAATTTCAGACTTGTTTTTTGTGACCCTCGCCTGCTTAAAATCGTTTCCTGCAACAATCAAATGAACATCATCATCCATTTGCAAAACTGCTTGAACAATCAAATCAAAGCCCTTCATCTCCGAAACGCCGCCAACATATAATACATAAAATTTATCCTTAGGCAAGGATAGTAAATTAATTGCTTCATTCTTTGATAGCGTAGTATCAAATTGATCACTTGAAATAAAGTTATGTACTACATATGTTTCAGCGCATTTGAGATTTTCAAGCTTTCTGTCGTATTCAGATAAAAACACAACTTTTTTATACTTATCGAGTTTTTTAGCAATTTGATTATTCAAAAAAGATTTTCTGTTCCCTTTAACTGTTTCACGCACAAAACAAATGCTTTTACGGCATTTTAATTGCGTAAGCCCACTCATCCAGCAAAGAATTTTTGAATTTGTTATAACAACATCCGGATTGATTTCTTTAATCTTTCTATTCCAATATTTTCTTTGCTTGAAAGATAGTAAATAGCGATATATAAGTCGTGGACTGAACAAAGTGTCCCCTCCACTATAATAGGTAATTGCGCCAATTCTTCTTCCATAAGAAAAAACTTTTATGTTAGGGTTCTCGAAAGACAGTTGTCGAATTAAAGTTAAAATATCTTCCGGATCAGATGAAACCCCAACAAACACATTATGTTCTCTCGCAACGCTTTTTACAACATTTATTAAACTAATACCGGCTCCGCCTAAGATACCGGAATGATGAATAAACAACACTTTGCTCAAAGCATCAAATCCTAACTTGTTGTTGTCAAGAATTACAAATTCTCCTTATACCACTCAATTGCGGCTTTTATTCCTCTGTCAAAGCTCCAATCGGGGTCATAGCCGAGGAGCTCTTTTGCCTTGCTGATATCGGCGTTACTGTGCTTGATATCACCTGCTCGATCAGGACCGAAGTTAGGCTCGATGTCGAGACCAAGCGCCTCTGTCAAACCGTAGTAAATATCGAGCAAGTATTCTCTGCCACCGTAGGCTACGTTAAAGGCTTCGCCTGCCGCTTCATGTGGTGCAAGGCACGCCTTTAAGTTGGCTTCGATGACGTTTTCTATATATGTAAAATCACGGCTCTGCTTGCCGTCACCGTTGATGGTGGGCGTTTCGCCGTCAAGTAACTGCTTGATGAATTTCGGGATGACTGCGGCATACGCACCGTTCGGATCCTGTCTGCGACCGAACACGTTGAAGTAACGCAAGCCGTAAGTATCTAATCCATAGTGCTTTGTATACTGCTTTGCCCATTCTTCATCGGCACGCTTGCTGACTGCATACGGAGAGAGGAGATTGCCCTCTCTGCCTTCTTTCTTCGGGAGATTGGGCTCATCGCCGTAAACAGACGAACTTGAAGCGTAAACAAACTTCTTCACACCGTTCTGACGCGCGGCTTCGAGCATATTGAGCGTTCCCTGAATGTTATTAGCGCAATAGAACAGCGGCATTTCAATACTGCGAGGAACTGAACCCCACGCCGCCTGATTGAGCACATAATCAACGCCTTCGCACGCCTTCATACAGGTGTCCAAGTCCTTTATGTCACCCTTGATAAACTCATAGTTCGGGTTACCAAGGAACAAATCAACGTTAGTCTGCTTGCCTGTCGAAAGGTCGTCCAGACAGCGAACTTTATAACCTAGGTTCAGTATCGTCTCGCACAAATTTGAGCCGATGAATCCCGCACCACCGGTAACTAAAAACATTGAACTCGCAGGGAATATCACTTCACTGTAACCCATAGTAATCTACCAATCTTTCACTTTACTGCTCTCTTGAGGTACTTTTCAAACTTTTTTTTAAAATCTGATGACCATATCTTTGCCCATAT
>CACWIL010000223.1 GCA_902760905.1 uncultured bacterium | reverse complement strand
GTTTGTATTCTAACTCAACCGGAGTTTCACGACCAAAGATTGAAACCATAGCTCTGAGTTTTGCTTTATCCGGATAAACTTCCATAATGTCGCCGACAAATTCTGCAAACGGTCCTGAAACGATTCTGACTTTTTCACCAACTTTAATATCCATTTCGATTTTTTGAGTTGTTGTTGTAGAGCGGTGAATAATTTTCTTAATTTCAGATTCTTTTGCTGGAATTGGTTTTTTTGCAGAACCGACAAACTTAGTAACACCTGCTGTATGGCGTACTACATACCAGCTGTCTTCATCCATAATCATTTCTACAAGTACGTAGCCCGGGAAGATTTTTTCTTCTTTTTCTAACTTTCTTCCGCCTTTAATTTGGGTAACTGTTTTTTGAGGACTGATTTAGATGTATCTGCTCCCTGAACTTCTGTCTGAGAAGTTTCGTTAGCAACTTCGTTTACTAAATTTTCGTCTTTTTCACTCATTATTCTTACCCTTTTTTAAATTTTATTATACGTTAGCAAGTATTGCATTAAATATTATATCAACTACATAAATAAATACAGTAAATATAAATACAATTGCAACCACAAAGCAGGTTTCAACAACAACCTGATTTTTTTCAGGCCAAGTGATTTTTCCCCATTCAGTCCTTACGCCTCTGAAGTATGTTATAATTTCTTGTTTAATTTTATCTGAAGAGTTATTCATCATAATAATCCTGCTTTTATTAAGCTCTGTATAAGTTTATTTTATATAATTCGCGCCCTGAAGGACTCGAACCCTCGACATCCGGTTTTGGAGACCGACGTTCTACCAACTGAACTAAGGACGCAAAACCGTGATTCGTAAATTGTTACATGTGAGTCATTAATATCGATTCACGGTTAACTATTTACGATTCACGCTTATTTTGTTTCCTTGTGAGTTGTGTGTTTTTTACAAGTCGGACAGTACTTAGAAAGTTCCATTCTGTCTTTAGTATTCTTTTTATTTTTTACTGTTGTATAGTTTCTTTCTTTGCAGTCTTCACAAGCTAGAACTACCATTCTGTCATTTTTACCTTTGATACCCATTGTTTTATTCCTTTATTTTCTGTTATTTTTAACCTATTTAAAATAGAATGTGAACTTAACACATTCTATTAATTCGGCGTATGTATTAATACTAAAATAAACATAATTAAATTGCAAGGGGTAAATATATTAAACGGTAAATATATTAAGATATATCTCAATGTAAAGAGTATTTTCTATATAATATGCTGCGGCATTGCTGTTGTACCTTTATCCAAACGTTTTTGCAGTTCGCCTGACGGTTCATAGTATGGTGTTACAGTCATTAGTCTTGCCGCAATATCAGGATAGTGATAAATAAACTTAAGTTCACTTTCTGTTAAAGGTTTTTGTGTGTGTACGTTTGCATAACGAGCAAGTTCAAGAATGTTTCTTGCTTCGTTTTCGTCTTTAAATTCTATTTCTAATTTGTTATATACGTTTCTGAATCCTTTAATCCCGCCGTATTCACCGGTCGTAATCATTCTTCCCGTTTCAATAATTTCAGGTTCGCCCCTTCCGAGTTCTTCATAATCGTATAGCTCATAATTCCTTCTGTCTTTAAGCGCTCCGTCTGCATGAATACCTGATTCGTGGGCGAATGCGTTGTCCCCAACGGCCGGCTGGTTAATAGGAATAGGTAAACCAAAAGCATAAGCAGTATATTTGGCAAGTTTCCATGATTTTGATAAATCTATGTTTTCATCTACAAGATTTTTACCTTTGAATCCGGCTGATTTCATACAAGCTAAAAGGCAAGAAACCAAATCTGCGTTACCTGCTCTTTCTCCCATTCCGTTAATAGCGGTATTAATATATGCGTCCTGACCTGCTTCAACCGCTGCTAAAGCACCTTGTACAGAACAAGCAACAGCCATTCCCAAATCGTTATGGAAGTGCATTTCTATCGGCATTTGAGTTTCTTTTGCGATTGTATATATTCTGTGATAAGTAGTGTGCGGGTCTTCATAACCCAATGTATCACAATATCTGAAACGATATGCACCGCATTTTTTTGCTTCTTTGGCAAGTTTTATCAGAAAATCCAAATCACTTCTTGAAGCGTCTTCTGCGTTTACACCTATTATTTTTGCACCTTTGTCTTTTGCACATTCTACTGCTTCACAGGTCATTCTTAAAATATCATCTTTTGTTTTTTTGCCTAAATATTTACCCTGTATCATCTGGTCAGATGTTGATTGTGAGAGGTTACAGTTTTCAAGTAAAGGACAATTAGTAAATGAAAGCTCTACGTCACTTGTAATTGCTCTCATCCAGCCTGATAATTTAGTTTTGGTAATTACCCCTCTTTTTACTAGTTCAAGGTTAGCGTTAAGATAGTTTAGTTCGTGCATTGTTGTCGGGAAGCCAAATTCTGACTGAGTAATTCCCATATCATCCAGCATTAAGTTGATTATTGTTTTTTGAAGTTTTGCAAGTCCTAATCTTGATGTCTGAACCCCGTCTCTGTTTGTTACATCTACAAAATATATTTTTGGCATAATCATTATCCTTTATACTTTTACAGATTAATAATATACTATTATTTTAAATATTTTACAAGCTTAATACCAACGTTATATCGTTCACAATAGCGTTTAAGCTCTTTAATTATGACACATGATAACATAAATACTGCAATCAGATTCGGAACTGCAAGGAATAATGTTACTGCATCTGACAGGTTAATAATGCTCTGGAAGTTCATTGCAGAACCTGCAATTATGCAAATGCAGTATATTATTTGGAAAGTTCTTGTTTTATTTACTCCTTCTCCGAATAAGAAGTTCCATGCTTTAACTCCGTAGTATGAACCGCATAACATAGTCGATAATACAAAACAGCTTGCCATTATTGTTAACAATATCGGGAAAAACGGGCAAATTGTTCCAAATGCTTTTGATGTAAGCTCAATACCGGCAATACTGTCAACTGTTAAATAAGCTTTAGATACAACAATTACAAAAGCAGTTGAAACACCTACTATAACTGTATCAACGAATGGCTGCAGCATTGATATAAACGCCTGAACAACAGGTTTATTTGTGTTTACTGCTGAAAATGCAATTGGTGCAGTTCCTAAGCCTGACTCATTTGCGAACATTGCACGTCTGAATCCCCATAACATGCATGCAAATGCTCCGCCTGACATAGCTTTTGGAGAAAAAGCTTCTCTTATAATCAATGCAACTGTTTCAGGTAAGTGGTGTATGTTCAGCAAACATACTATAAATGCGCTTGTTACATAGAGCGAACACATAACAGGTGTTACTTTTGAAGTGAATTTACCTATTGCTTTTATTCCGCCTATAATAGTAAACCAGGTTATTACTGCAACAATTGTACCTAATATCCAGCCGTTATCTGCAAAAATGCTTGTTTCTCCGCCTGTAATTTCCTGAAATTGTGCTGTCATTGCATTAATCTGGAACAAATTCCAGCCGCCTATCATTGCAAAT
>CACWIL010000222.1 GCA_902760905.1 uncultured bacterium | reverse complement strand
AAGTAGTTAAAGAAGCTATTGAAGAAGAACCTGAAGTAACTGAAGCATAGTTTTATAAATTAGAAGGATGTACACATAATAAATGTATACATCCTTTTTGTATGGAGCTTATATGAATCTAAACTTTAATCAATTACCTGTTGGTAACTTACCATATAATGACATTAAGTTGTGTAAACAAATGATGTTAAGAATCTTTGAGAACATTCCGTTTCTGCCGGAACTTCCGTTAATGAAGTCCGATGATGACGTATTTCACAAAACGATAGAAAATTTTCCTTATATAAAATTTAAAGACGAAAAACTCATTATTGCAGAACTCGGTAATGAAGGTTTAAATCAGCTTGTAACACTTATGGAAAAAATATATAACTCATCTGCGCCTTATGATATTGACATGTTTGCATCACAATCGCCATATTTTGACTTATATATTGAAATGTTAAAAAGAATTCAACCTGAAGTAACTGTAATAAACATACTGGGACCTTTTACCCTTGCAAATTCAATATTTAATAAAAATGCTTCAGTTTTATTAGTTGATAAAACATACAGAAAATTTATCTCTTGTCTTATTATAATAAAAGCATTATGGTTCATAAAAAAGATTAATGAAGCATCACCAATTACAAAACCGCTTATAATGTTTGACGAAAGAGCATTAGTTAAATTCGGAACTTTAAAGCGTGCTAATGAAAGCATTACAAATGAAACTGTTACTTCTTTATTATCAAAAACATTTTCAAGATTAAAAAAAGAAGGAGCATTAATTGGAGTTCAGTCATTTGAAAAATGTAACTGGCAGCTGATATTTGATTCAGATGGTGTTGATATGATATCATTTGATGCATATAACAACCCTACCAATCTTAATATTATGGCTCCAAGTGTAAATAAATTTTTAGCAAAAGGCGGTTGCATTAATTGGGGAATTGTTCCTGTTATGAATGAAAATGCTATACGTTCAATTAATGTTAGTATGATATATGACAGGCTAATGTCAACAATTGATAACCTATCAAAAGAAGGCGTTTCAATGGATTTACTGCTTAAACAATCAACTGTTTCAGTACAAGGTAACCTATCCAAATATCCGATATTAATTGCAGAAAAAGCAATTATGCTAACTCATTCACTTGCAGATAAATTTGCACCAAGCAGAAGATAACTATTCTGCATTTGAATCTGAAACATCTGTAATAGCATTAGAATCAAGGTAAATTGTATTTCTGATAAATGCATGAGCAATTAGTAATAAGTAAGGATTCATCTCATTTGTGGCTGAAAGATTAACTTTTGCTTCCTGTCTTTCTGCTTTCTCAGTATTCTTATTTTCAACAGCTTCTACATCAATTGTCATAGACATAGCATGAGATTCACTTTCTTCCATTAAACTTTTTTGAAGAAGAGTTTTGGGAAAATCTTCGGAACAGATTATAAAAATATCAACAGAATTAGAAGTAGTAAGAGTAAATATACCCTTTACATTACCATAGTTTTTAGTTTGAATTAGAACAGTTAACTTTGAATCATTAGACTCATTTTCACCATTATCTGTTTCCACTTCTAAATCGAAGCCGACACCTTCATTTAATGGCAACCACGGAAGATACAATAGCATAAGACTTTTAAGTGTTTGAGCAGGATTACCGGATTCAGCCATAGAAACACATGAATTTACAAGACTAAGAGTTTGTGAAATTTGTTCATTTGTCATACCATTTTTTGTTGCAGAAGACATTGCAACAATAAGAGCCGTTACAGCCTGCTTGCTGTTTTTTAAAATCATCTCTGATACAGCAGGAAGATGAATCATACCTGTAAACATTAATGCAATTGCATCTTTTTGAGCTGCAACCTGTTGCTGAACAATTTGCTGAAGTGATTGATTTTGTACTTTATCCGTCGGTAGTTGTTCATCATTAAATATCTGAGCTAATGCTTTTTGGTTAGTAAGCACTGATTCATCAAAATTTGGAGGAGTTAAAGTCGGCATAATTAAAGGAGTTTTACTCTGACAGGCTAACAATATTGCACTCAATGTTTGTGGAAGCCCTAATAAATTTTTAATATAAACTGATCTGTCCATAGCAGCCAATTGGTTCATCTGTAATAAATTATTTAAAACCAGATTATTAACAGGATTCTGAGGAGCATTTGGACGTGCCTGAGTAAAGGTTGAATTAAATGTTTGCTCGCCCTGAATGCCGTCTTGCTTAATTTTACGTAAATAGAGTTCGGGGTTATTTAAACCTGCAAGTATTCTGCTAACATTAAAACCATCCATAGTCTTATTATAACAATTTTTTGGGGTAAATCAACGGTTTAAATACAAATCTGTTTATAAAATATCATTTATTCCTGTAAATATTCTTTTACAAGATTTACAGGTGTAGCAAAACCTATACCGATATTTGAAATATTATTGTCAGGATTATATATTGCCTGATTAATACCAATAATTTCTCCTTGTGTATTTAATAGTGGTCCGCCGGATGAACCGGGATTAATTGCGGCATCAGTTTGAATTCTGTTAGCAGAATAATCTATTCTGGATATAATCCCCTTTGTAAGAGTACCGTTGAAACCGAAAGGATTGCCGATTGCAAAAACAGAATCTCCGACTTTTATTTTAGCAGAGTCTCCAAGTTTTACAGTCTTAAGTTCATACGGTACTTTAATTTTCAAAACAGCTATATCTTTATTTTCGCCGATTTTTTTTATTATTTCTGCTTTATAATCTTCCCCATTACTCATAGTTACTATAATATCAGTACCGTCTTCAAGAATATGAGCACTTGTTAAAATTGTACCGTCACTGTTAATTATACAGCCGGTGCCACAGGACACTCCGTCATGCAGATGGGTATCAACAGAAACAATTGCTGGATTTATTTTTTTATATAAGTCAGGAGCATTATAATGATGAATTTCAAAAGAAAAAACAGGCATTACAATCATTATAGCCAATATCATAAATAATTTTTTTAACATAAACCCTCCATTTACAGTTAATTATTTACGAATAATTAAACTCGACATCAGTCTAAACTGTTTTTATTTGGTAAATATTGCAAGGAGCAAAATTTTAATGTATAATTTTCTATAAAGTTGAACCCTGATT
>CACWIL010000221.1 GCA_902760905.1 uncultured bacterium | reverse complement strand
TTATATCTGTGTTTTTTCTTTGTACGATAAAGCATTTTCCGCCCCGAAAATAATATCGTCATATCGTCACGGAACGATTATTTTATCCCTCGTTGTAACGCCATTTTATTTCATTGTGTATATCCTCAATTTCATCTCCAAAACCCCAACCAATGTCCAATGATGAATAGTATACTTCATCAATTCTCTTTTTATTTTTGATATAATAGCTGTCATCCGTGAAACTGTTAATTTCATTAACAAAATTACGGTACATGGTTTCAATACTGTAATAAAACGCTTCCAGCTCCTGTCCAGACAGAGTTCTTCCCGACCTGTCAGTCAGCGTAACAGATATCATAACCGGAATATCTGTACCTTTTTCTTTTTGCACCTGATTTATCGCATAAATTGCAGCTTTTGCGTTAAGTGTATCAAAAATTGTTTCAACTAAGAACGCATCAACACCAACTTCAACAAGAACTTCAGCCTGTTCGCTGTATGCTTCTGCCAAATCATCAAAAGTTATATTTCTGTAAGATGGGTTTTCAACATCAGGTGATATTGAAGCTGTTTTTCCGGTTGGTCCTACAGAGCCTGCAACAAACCTTGGCTTATAAGGAGTTGAATATTCTTTTGCAACTTCTTTTGCTAACTTTACGGAAGCTCTGTTTAATTCTTTTATATAATCTGTTAACCCGTATTCTGACTGAGAAATCTTATTTGAACCAAACGTATTTGCTTCAATAATATCCGCACCAGCTTCGAGAAAACGTCTGTGAATATCTCTTATTACATCAGGTCTTGTAAGCGCAAGAACATCGTTATTTCCCCTCAAATCAACAGAATGGTTTTTGAAAATCTCACCCCTGTAGTCAGCCTCAGTAAGACCGTACTTCTGGATGTTAGTACCCATAGCACCGTCTAATATAAGTATTCTTTCTTTCAGTAAATCCCTGAGCATAAATTTTATTCCCAATATAATTATACAAATAAAAGAGAATATTGTTAACATTTTCCATATAAAAAAGACGGTTTTTTGCAGTAGCAAAAAACCGTCTTTTTTATATAATTATATACTTACTACTGTAGCTTTTCCATTACTCTTGCAAGCGTTTCATCTGCAGGAGCATCTTTACCATGAACTCCGACATTAGAAACTTTTGAACCATAATAATCGATTAAAGGCAGTGTTTGTTTGTCATAATTTTCAAGTCTTGAAGTCAAAACCTCAGGAGTATCATCTGCGCGTTTAATTAACTTACCTCCGCATTCACATTTTGCAGTTTCAGGAGTATATCCTTCTTTTATAGAATACACTCGTGAACAGTCTTCACAAGTGTATCTTGCAGCAGAACGTGCATACAAGATAGGTCTGTCTACGTCAAGGTTAACAATTTTCAGAGATATATTTTTATCTTCTGCCAATAAACCATCTAATTGTCTTGCCTGATTTACGGTTCTCGGGAAACCATCAAGAATAAATCCTTTTGCACAGTCTTTTTCTGCGATTCTGTTTTTAAAAATCTTCATAATAAGCTCGTCAGGGACAAGTCCGCCACTTTCCATATATGATTTTGCTTCTTTTCCCAGCTCACTTCCTGCTTTAAGTTCTTTTCTCAAGATATCACCTGTACTTATCTGAGGAATACTGAAGCTTTGCGCAATTTTTCTTGCATAAGTACCTTTTCCGCTGTTTGGTGCACCTAAAAGTATAACAACTTTCCTTAAACTTTCATTTTTACCCGTAAAAGATACACTGTCACAAGGCATAGCTGACATTACTCTTGTTTGAGTATTATTTTTTCTGACACTATTTAAACCAAAATTTGCGCTGATTGGTAATATTCTCATTTTACACCCCTTTTATTATTTTATACAACACACTATTTAATATTAACCAAAACAAACGAATTTATATATACACAAACACATACTTTGTAATATATCGTAATATATTATTTTTGATTTTGCTTCCATTTTTTGTATAAATCAGGGCGCTTTTGTTTTGTACGAAGGATTTTTTGTTCCTGTCTAAACTCATTTATTAATTTATGGTTTCCGTTTAAAAGAACTTCCGGAACATCCAGTCCTCTGTAATTACGCGGCTTTGTATATTGCGGATACTCCAAAAGTCCGTCAGAAAAACTATCATCTTCCGCTGATTCAATTTTACCCAATGTGCCGTCTATTTTTCTTGAAATACTGTCTATAAGACAAAGAGCAGGAAGTTCTCCTCCTGTAAGAACAAAATCGCCGATAGAGATTTCTCTTGGTTTTATAATTTCTCTTATTCTTTCATCAAAACCTTCATAATGACCGCAAAGAATAACAATCTGGTCATACCCGGCCAGTTCGTTTGAAGCAGCATCAGTAAACGGCTCACCCTGAGGCGTCATCATAATAGTCACACTATTATCCGCTCTGTTTACCGCTTCATAGCAATCAATATAAGGCTGAGGCATCAAAACCATACCCGCACCGCCACCATAAGGAGTGTCATCAACTTTTTTGTGCTTATCAAGAGTATAATCTCTCGGATTATGAGTTACAACTTCTATGATACCCTCATCTGAAGCACGTTTCATAATACTGAAATCCATATGGGACTGAATAAGATCAGGGAAAAGCGTTAAAACATCAAACCTCATGTAAGCAGCCCCTCAATGTTATTTATCTGTATTCTTCTGTTTTTAATATCTACAGATAAAACAATAGCTTTAACAAAAGGAACAAGAGAAACTTTATCGCCATGAGTTCTTACAGAAAGCAAATCACTCGCACCATTATTTGAAACACCAACGACTGCGCCGACTTTCTTATCTCCGTCAAATACATCAAGTCCGACCAGCTCATCTATCAAAAACTCGTCTTCTTCAAGATTTTCTCTTGCGGTCGTTTCTTCCACAAACAGAAGTTTGTTTTTGTATTCCAAAATATCGTTTAAAGTATCTATTCCTTTAAACTTAATAATTCCGCACTTTGGAGTAAATCTTATACGTACAACTTCAAGTGGTAAATAATCATCACCGGACTGTACATAGACTCTTTTTAACTGCGACAAAAAATCCTCACGGTTTTTTGAATAACCGAGTTTTGCTTCCCCCTGCACACCGTGAAAGTTAAGAATTTTACCAAATATAATTATTCTTCATCAGTTTTTTTCTTAGGTCTTCCTCTTTTTGGTTTTTCTTCGGCAGCCGGAGCTTCTTCCGTTGGTTCAGTTACTTCAGCTTTCGGCTCTTCTACTGCGACAGCTGATTCCTGCTGAGCCTGTTTAGCAGCCTCTTCCATTGCTTTTCTTTCAGCTTTTTGAGGATGCTTTGCAACCATATAATCTGCAGGTTTATCGGCACGTTCTTCGTTCCATCTGTCTAAGCCCATTTGCGCACGTATTAGCTTAATACCTACGTGAACTCTCCACTCATCCATTTTGAGCTGAGCTGCAATAATTTTGTGGCAACCAATCGGAGGTAATGGCAATAAAGGTTCATACAAAGCCTTTATAGCCATCATCTGATCAGGTGATATTGCTAATTTACGTTTCGGGAACGGCAATTTCGGTAACATCATTTTTTGACGTACCAAATTTATACCAAAAAATACTTTTTGCGGTTCAACACCGATTTTTGCAGCAATTACTTCATGCGCATCCGGATTTGGAAGCGGTAACATAGATTTATAAAGGAGTTCAATTTGTTCTAATTGCTCCTTAGATACAAGTAATGGCTTTGGTTGTTTACGTGGTCTTTTATTTGGCTGAGGACGTCGTTGCTGTGGTCTTCCGCCGCCTGATGCGTAATTATTTCTGAATCCGCCAGGACGTCTGTTCTGGTTATATCCGCCTTGTCTGTTATCTCGGTTATATCCGCCTTGGCGATTGTCTCTTTGGTATCCGCTTTGTCTGTTGTCACGGTTATATCCGCCACTGTCTCTGCGTTGATAGCCATTGTCATCACGTCTCTGATAACCGCCATTATCACGGTAATTATTTCTGTAACCTTCATTCTGCGGCCTTTGATAATTTCTTTGTTCACGCGGTTCAGCAGAATACGAACTATATGAACTATAATTTTGCATCGGTTTTGTATCAGATGATTCATTCCCCTTATCTGCGTACAAACAATTAGGACATATCACTCTTTTGGGGTTTTTTGTTTCAAATTCCGCACCACATTTAATGCACTTGTTTACATACATAATAAAAGCCTCTTAATCAATAACATAAATAATTCTAATCATTCTTTCAATTCTAATAAAATCTTATAAAAATTCCTACTAAATTAAAATAATATACGAGATTCAATCAAAAATAAGAGTTGTATAACAACTCACACTATAATTATAATATATATTGTCAATTTTTGCAATAGGACAGGTTAAACGCACTAAATAAGCCTATTTTAACCATCTGCCATTCTTTCATTAAATTTTTCTTTTATCTCCTGAAGTTCATATTTAAGTCTGTTAAGTTCACAAGTAACAGGGTCAGGTATTCTGTTATGCATAAGAACACCGTCGTGACTCAGAACTTTCTGCTGAACGACTCTTCCCGGAATACCAACTACAGTACAATTATCAGGGACATTATCAATTACAACAGAGCCGGCTCCTATTCTTACGTTGTCACCAATTGTAATATTACCAAGGACTTTTGCACCTGCTCCCAGAATCACTCCATTACCAATGGTTGGATGACGTTTACCATGCTCAGAACCTGTTCCGCCAAGAGTAACCTGCTGATAGATTAAAACGTCATCACCGATAATAGCCGTTTCACCAATTACAACCCCTTCTCCGTGATCTATAAAGCACCTGTTACCTATTCTTGCTTTAGGGTGAATTTCAATTCCTGTTACAATTCTTGTTAAATAAGAAATATATCTTGGTAAAAACGGAATTTTCCAATAAGCAAGTTTGTGTGCAATCCTGTGGAACAAAAGAGCCTGAAATCCGGGATAACAGAATATAACTTCTGCAAGATTATTAGCTGCCGGATCGTTGTCATAAATTACTTTTATATCTTCTTTTATTTTGTTTAATGCGCGTTTTAACATATTACCACCTCACCCGACCCCTCTCCCGCAGGGCGAGGGAAGAAACGAAGACTTTTTTGTATATTATATCAAAAAACTACCATACAGATAAATATCTTTCACCGCTGTCACAGACAATGGATACGATAAGCTTATCAGGATATTTTTCAGCCAGTTGCTTTGCTGCAAAGAGATTTGCTCCTGAACTTATTCCGCAAAAAACACCGTGTTTTTGTGCAAGTTCTTTTGCCGTTTCTATTGCATCATCACCGCTAACAGTAATAAAACCGTCAAGATTATTATCTTTACAGATTTCGGGTTTAAAATTAGCACCGATTCCCTGAATCTTATGCGGACCTGCAATACCCTGAGTAAATAAAGGGCTTTCTTTCGGTTCAACACCATACACAAGTGCCCCATCCAAATATCTTTTTAATCCGCAGGCCGTTCCGCCGGTTCCTATTCCTGCAACAACAACCAATTCTCTGTCACCTGCTGCCTCTCTAATCTCTCTTGCAGTTTGTTCGTGAGCTTTCGGATTATCAGGATTAGCAAACTGCATAGGAATATAACTGTTCGGATATTCTTTTTTCAGCTCGTTTACTTTATCAACTGCGCCCTGCATTCCCTGTTCTTTTGGTGTTAAAACAAGTTCTGCTCCGTATGCTGAAATAGACTTTCTTCTTTCTATAGACATACTTTCAGGCATACATATAATTATTCTCAAACCCAGAACTGCACAGCACATTGCAAGTCCTATCCCAGTATTCCCGCTCGTAGGTTCAATTATAACAGTATCTTTGTTAATCTCGCCTCTTTCCATAGCACCTTTAAGCATTGAATAAGAAGCTCTGTCCTTTATTGAGTTTGAAGGGTTGTAGTATTCAAGTTTCAGACAAATATTGTCATTGTATTTAACAAGCGGAGTATTACCGATAAGTTCAAGCACATTATTATAAATCATTTTTAAAATCCTCTGTCTTATTATAAATTTTATTTACACCTATTATATTACCCGAAAGAATATTAATAAACAGGATGCTAAACGCCCGAAGAATCTCTATTTTATGAGATACTTCGCTTATGCTCAGTATGACAGGACAATTGTCATACTTTGTGTAAAAAGATATATAGTTACCAAATTTACCTCTATTTATAGTGGGAGGGAGAGGGAAAGATTGGGGACTTTTTTAAAAGCAAATTTGGACTTATAATATTCATATGAAAAAGTTTTTATTATTTTTTGTACTGAGTTTTTTTGTTTTGCCAATTATGGCTGAAGATGAAGTTTATCTTGATTTACATCACTCTGAACGTTATGATTATAAAACGTATACACCTGACATTAAAACTCTTAATATTAAAAAAGAAGACGAAAATAATGAAGATTACATTTACCACCCCATGAAATACATCAAAGATGAAGCAAACGAACTATATTCACAAAAAAAGTTTACAAACAAAAAAGAGAAAAAATTCGGCAAAGCTAAAGTCGGTGCAAAATACGATACAACTCTTTCTCCTGACAGTGCTTCTCAAAAGAGAACTCTATATACGAATTATGATTTAACAGAAAAAATGTCTGTCGGCGCAGATTATCAGACAAACTCTCTGGGCGGAATGGAAGAGCAGACAAAAGGAACTGTAGGAATAGGACCTGAATACAAGTTAAATGAAAAAATAAAACTAAAAAATAAATATTCCAAAAACCTCGGCAATAATACCAATAAAGGTGAAGTTTCGGTGGAGTATAAACCTTTTAAAGACGGCAGAATGGATTTTAATGCCGGCGCAGCCCAGACACAACAAGACAACGGTCCGGGTTCATCTCAGGTGAACTTTGGTACAAATATCAGGTTTTAAGGGGTAAATATATAAGAGAACTGCATACAGATTTTGCGTTTTTATAACAGAGCGGTGATGTTCTATTGATTTTGTAAAACAAATCCTTAAACAATTTGTATGAGACAATTCATATTAATTTGTTTATTTTTAATACTTTGTATCCCCATTAATGCTCAGATTATTACGGGTGAAGTTGAATACAACACAGAAGCGGCAGAAAAACTTAGTTATGAAGATTTAAGAAACAGGTTTTTTGATAATAACAACATTGAATTGAGAAACAGATTTTTTGACAGTAATAACTCTGAAAATCTGAATTATTTATTTAAGGGGATAACCGAACTCAAAGATCGCAAACTTGCAAAGTTTTCTGACGGAAGTTATGCAGTACATTATTATGACAATCCGTTTTATTCTTTCTACTATTCTGCAAACGGTAAATTAATCAGTTACACATATAAAAGCTCACAAACTTATCCCTGCAAATTTAAAAAATTTAAGCCTGACGGAAGCGTTATAAACACAGGTCTGCGTGTTTCAGAGCAGGAAAGTTTTATTTATTCACCTGATGGAGCCCTGCTTGCTCACTGGGTACAAAACAAATGTTTTGACAAAGAAAATAACCTCATTATGACAAGACAGGTTATGGAATAAATGTAATTATTTTTCCGCCAAACAAAATAATTCCTATTGCAACACTTATAAAAGTTGCAAACATTACTGCGCCTGCAGAAATATCCTTTGCCATTCCGACCATTCGAGAATATCTGTTATGATAAATTGAATCAAGCGCAAACTCAATAGCTGTATTAAGCATCTCAGAGCAAATTACAAGTGCTATCGCAAAAAGAACAATACAAAACTCAACCGCAGAAAATTTTAAATACCACGCAAACACAAGAACAGATATTGCAACAACTACATGAATTCTTATATTTATTTCACTCCTGACGGCAAGATTAAACCCCTTTCTTGCATTCCTGAATGTGTTATTAAACCCCTGCGACTTGTATCTTGTCATACTCTATACTCTCCAGCGCTTTTCTTTGTTCACTTATAACAAAATTGTACTCTTCTTCGCTCTGATGGTCAAACCCCAATAAATGCATAAGACCATGGCTTATCAGGAAAAACAATTCCTGCATCCAGTTCTCAGAACCGCTTATATCTTTGTTTACTCCTTCTTCAACTTTGTCCATAGCAATAACAATCTCTCCCAGATTAATATCACCATCAAAAATAAAGCTGTTTTCATCATCGGCAAATATAGCAAAAGTAATAATATCGGCAGGATAATCTTTATTCCTGTAATCACGATTTAACTCGTGTGTCTTTTTAGAATCACAGAAAACTATATCAAGAGTAACAGAGTCATATTCTTTTCCTTCAAGACATGATTGCGAACCAACATCAGATATATAAAAGTCAAGAAGCTTTCGGGTTTTTTCGATTACATCTTTTTCATCAATATCCAAGCTGTCATACAGATTTTCTGTAAAAATGTTAAGTTCAGGCATTTTTTATTTTATACATCCTCTGATGAGTTATTATTTTTTTTACTTTCAAGTTCTTTAACTTTGGCTTCAAGGTCTAAATCCAGCGTAGGCTGTGCAATAATTGGTTTTGGAATAAGATCTTTTATCTGTTGTTTTTTTCCAAGTTCCTGAACCAAATCATCGTGATATTTTATTCTCTTATGATGCATACCTCTCAGCATTCTGGAGAAAGTCTGACCGATAACAGATATATCTTTAAATGTCAGAGGTGAATCAGACAACTGACCGTCTTTCAATCTCTCAAGAATAATTTTATCAATAATTGCATCAATCTCTTCATTAGTAGGATTCTTAGCAGCTCTTACCGCAGATTCTACAGCATCAGCTATCATCAATATTGCAGTTTCTTTTGAGCTTGGTTTAGGACCGGGATAACGGAATTGTTCTTCTTTTACATTTTCTGCACCCTTTTCCTTTAGAGCTTCATTATAAAAGTAAGTAACAAGCCCTGTTCCATGGTGCTGCAATATAAAGTCATGAATAACCTGAGGAATATGATAATCTTTTGCAAGTTCAACACCGTCTTTCGGGTGAGCAGTGATAAGCATTTTACTAAATGAAGGGGCACAAGAATTATGAGGGTTTTCTATACCGTAAAAAGATTGGTTCTCGACAAAGAACATTGGTCTTTGAAGTTTGCCGATATCATGATACATTGCACCAACTCTTGCAAGAACAGGATTTGCTCCGATTGCTTCTGCTGCATTTTCACACATATGAGAAACGGTTAAACTGTGGTTAAATGTTCCGGGGGCTTCCTGCATAAGACGTTTTAAAAGTTCCTGATTATGATCTGCAAGTTCTGATAATCCGTAAGGAGTAAGAACCTTAAATGTATTTTCTATAATAGGAAGAATACCCAAAATAAATACACCGCCTATAACAAAGCAGTTTATAACCATATAACCAATATCTTTAAGGATTAATGCATTTTCTATATCCATCATATATTTCTCTAAGAAATATATTCCGCCAACTACCAAAACACCTGCCAATGTAATTTTTGCACTTACTATAAGCAGGTCTGAACGTTTTGAAAATTTAAGTCTTGATACTGAAGTCATGACAACAGTATTTAAAAGCATAAATGC
>CACWIL010000220.1 GCA_902760905.1 uncultured bacterium | reverse complement strand
TTGAATCTCATCTGCTATAACCCTTGCTCTTTCGTCTGTTCCCAAAATAAGAATATTTTTAACTCTTTTAAGTTTTACTAAATATAGATGGAATAATGCTCTATAAAGCGTCAAAGTAACAAAAATTGTAATAATATTTACTGCTATAAAACGTGCTGAATCAAATTTTGATGCTGCAAAAATAACTAAGTACAAAGAAGGCAAAACGTGAGTCATAACAATGCCTTCAAAAAGCAGGTAAATATTTTTGAGATTTGGGTTGAATTCCCTTATGCGATAATTCCCTTTCATATAAAGGATTAAGAGCCCGACAGTTACTGTTAATAAACAGAGAATGCCTATTGCCTTTGGAGTATAGTCAAAAATGTTTGCCCAAAAATATGTTGATAGACATAAACAAACCAAATCAAACAAAAACATTATCCAAGTAGATTTTGATAAACTCTTTATCATCTCTTCCTTCTCTCTCCCTTAAAGCTCTAATCCTTGTTTAAACCTTGCACTCAATGGCTCGTGTACATCTATATAGTCCATTGCAAGTTCTGCGGTATTCTGGTTAAAATACCACTGCAAAAAGAACAAATCGTGATACTTCTGAAAATGGTGAAAACCGAAAGTCCTTCTCCAAGAATCAATAGATATATTGTAAAGACCGAGTTCAGCACGAATATCTTTAAAATTGTAGTAATAACCATACCTTGATGCTTTGTCCTTAACCTTCCGTGCAAAAACAAAATCATTCGGTTCCTTGTCTGCTGTTACAATATTTATTAATTCTCTCATCTCATTTGTCAGTAAAAATGTTATTCCTTTTGCTATCGGAATATATTTTTTCCCTTTTATCTGAGAGACTTTCATCTCAAAAATTGTTGCCATTTTTAAGCCTGCATTAATGACTAAAAGAAACATTAAAAGGTCTAAGTACATTTCTTTTTCTTTGTACTTTTTCTTAATTTTTTTTATATCTTTTATGTTTTTTATTGGTAAACCTTTAATCATTGACGTTTCCCTTATCTCTGAAGTAGTTCTGTCTTCTTGATTTGCGGTCAAATCTCTTAACTTTATATACAAAAGGTAAAGAGATTAAATTCATTTGCCTAAATAAATAATAACATAAATATTTTGGGGGAATGGTATTTATTAAAAAAATGTAATGTTCTTTTCTTTTTATAAAAAATTTATGCCCTGAAACGCAAGCGCAGTCTAAATTGTAAAATCTCTTTACCTTTTGTACAAATAATAAAGAGATTTATAATTTTTATTTTTAAAAAGCCGATTTTTTTAATAAATTTGCTTAACTTAATTTAACTAAGATGTTAAAATAAAAATTTTTTATGCTAAAATAGGATTACGGAGAGGTCTCGTTACATTATGTATAAAGTGTTATAAGAAATAAAATGTAATGTTCTCCTTTGTTGGTAAGGGGTTTGCTATAATATAAAGTTTGAATAGCTATCTCCTATTTGATCTTGTTCTATCCCGATATACCTCAATGTGATTTGTAGGCTTGAATGATTGAACATTTGTTGAAGCATCGCAACATCCTTAAATCTTTGATAATGATGATACCCGAAAGTTTTTCTCATTGTATGAGTTCCTACTTTTTCTTCTATTCCGGCTTCTTGACATGCATTTTTAATAATATAGTATGCAGCAACTCTTTCAAGCCGGTGTTTGAAAATCGTTTTAAATAAAGGTTCGTCTGCTCTTTTTCCTTTAGTGAACTCCTCAAACATTGGTCTTAATTTTGCATTAATCGGGAATCTCTTAAACTTACCTGTCTTTTTCTCAATAAGCTGAATGTGTGATTTCCCACGAACATCACCTACATTTAATGACAGAATATCAGAGATTCTTAACCCGCAATTTGTTCCTACGGTGAAAAATAATAAATCTCTTTCATTTTTTGATAAGACATCCTCGACTTTTTTCAAGTCATTAATGTCCCTTATTGGTTCTACTGTTGCCATCTTAATTCTTCTTTCTTATTATAACAGGAAAATATATTAAAATAATACAAATATTAAGATATTTTTCCTGTTTATGACTAACAGTTTTATCATTACTTAAAACTATTTAATTGTGCGTACATTTTTCTCATTATTTTTTACTACATTTTTTCTATAAACCATACGGAAGTTCCAAAATGATTGTTCTTGTTTGGCGGCATTAAACGGGCACGCTTACGCTTCAGCCCTCTGCCGCCAAGCCGCAAATTTCACTGTAATTCAAAATAAAAATCTGCCTCAGAATTTTTGTTAGGTTTTAAGTAGGATTTGTTATTTTCTGTTTTGAGGTAACTTTCAAGCGCATCCGTCTTGGATTATTCGGGGTGCCGGCGGAGTAACGTCCGACCGACACCTTACGGGCTGGGTTCGCTTACGCTCACACGGCGCCCTACCGAAAATCCGCTGAATTTCTTTAGCAAACTTTTTTCTGAACTCAGGATAAGAAGTATCGATTATTTCTCGTGGTAGTTTATTTCTCAAAATCATCTTCAAACCCTCTGATATTATCAAGCTCAATGTTGTATTGTTTACCGGTTTTATCAACGCAGGTGGCAAAACGGATTTCTGTACGGCAACGACCGGATAGCGAGCAGATTGAGCTAGCTATGCCGTCAGGCATAAAAGCGAAACTCTGCGAGCGTGGAAGAAATCCAAGACAATCAACGGTTTTATCGGCATATTTGTTTTCCCATAAGCTAATTAACAGTCCGATTTCTTGAGTTTTTAAATTCAAAATCATTGTTCCGTATAGCCTGTAATCCTTTTCTGCCATAATGTGCTCCTTTCAGTCATACACATTAATCGATTGCATTTGGGGAAACATCAAGTGTAATCTTGGGCATTCGTATCATTTCAACACATTTATTTTGTAAATAGCGATTAAATGGCACTTAAACACAACTTAAAAATTTCAAACAAAAAGTGGTTATTTCCATTTTGAAAATAACCACATGTTATACTCATTATTCTTCTGATGCTAAAAGCAGGGTATTTTCTTTTTGAATCATATCTGCAAGTTCTTCTTCAGTCGGTAAAACAGTTTTGTATTTACTTGCAAAAATTTGTTGGCTTTCTTGCAGCACAGAATACTTAACCATTGTTTCTGATTTATCAGTACATAATATGA
>CACWIL010000219.1 GCA_902760905.1 uncultured bacterium | reverse complement strand
ACACCAAGAAAATAACAGTCAAATAATTAACCAAATAAGAATAAATATATTTTGAAATTTCTAAAAATTTAGAAATAAACACTGAAATCTTTGATGTATCTGTAGTACAGAAGGAATAAAAATGAAAAACAAGAAAATTACTTTTGTTGATTTATTCGCTGGTTGCGGAGGTTTAAGTGAGGGATTCTACCAAGAAGGATACCAAGCTTTGGCCCATGTAGAAATAAACCATACTGCATGTCAAACACTCACAGAAAGAATGAAATACTACAACTACACAAATTATGATAAAGCTGTTATAGAAGAAGATATTACAAATCCAAATATAATCGAAAAAATAAACACTGCAGTTGGTAAGAATTCAGTCGATATCATCATTGGAGGGCCTCCATGTCAAAGTTTTTCTTCTGCAGGTCGTGCAAAAGATGACAACGGAATGAAAAATGATCCGAGAAATTATTTATTTGAAAGCTATGTAAAAATACTCAATTATTACAAACCTAAACTGTTTGTATTTGAAAATGTAACAGGGATACTAACAGCCAAACCTGATGGAAAAAATAAAATTATAAACAAAATAATCGATGAGTTAGGGAAAAATTACAAAGTTATTCTTAACCCAGAAATAAATGTATTTAATACAGCAAATTACGGAGTTCCGCAAATAAGGAAAAGAGTTATTTTACTTGGAGTAAGAAAAGATCTTTCTTATACACCAGAACAAATATATAAATCCATAAATAAAACTCATTATGATCCAGATATGGAAAACACCGCCGGGTTAAAAAAATATGTTACAGTAAAAGACGCCATCGGAGAACTGCCTTTTCTAGAACCTGGCCAAGGTCAATCAAAAGTAAATTTTAAGCCTTCGCTTACAAATGATTTTTTGAAATATATTTGTTCGCCATGTCAAGATACACTTCTCGATCACGTTGCTCGAAATCACAATGAACTTGATAGGGAAAGATATAGAGAAATGTCTAAAAATCATTGGACATTTGAAGATTTGCTTAGAAACAGACCAGATTTACAGCACCCTAAAAAACGAGTATTTAACAATAGCTATACAGTTCAATGGTACGATCTCCCATCTAAAACAATACTAGCACATATTCATAAGGATGGTAATTTGTTCATACATCCAGACTACAATCAAGCGAGAACATTTACGGTAAGAGAAGCAGCTAGAATTCAATCATTTCCTGATGATTTTGTTTTTTGCGGTCCAAGATCTGAGCAATACAAACAAATAGGTAATGCCGTACCACCATTATTCGCAAGAGCAATTGCAAAAGCGCTAAAGAATTTTTTATGATGGAGATTTGATGTGTTTATTAAAAATGTCTCAACATTAACAACTTCACTTGATAAAAATGAGTTCATAGAACTTGCTGATTTATATATTCGAATAATAAAAGAAGCTTGCAAAATCGAAAAAATAACATTACCAGATAACTCATCATCACTACCGTTGAAAGAATTAACTAATATCGGAGTAATATCAGATGCTAATGATATTAATTTGCTCCAAAACATTTTAGGAATAAAATTTAACGAATATATTTCAGCTGTAAATCTTGTTGAAAAGAACAATTGTTTATACCCATACGTATGTAAATTGTACAATTCTTATAGAAAACAAGAACAGATCAAATTTAATAATTGCAAATATACCGTAGCAGATTTTTTCTGTGGTGCCGGAGGTATTAGCCTCGGATTTAAACAAGCAGGGTTTAGTGTAAAACTTGCTAATGACATCGAAGATGTATGTACCTTTACATATAAATATAATCATCCTGAAATTCCCTCCGAAAAAGTTGTCAAGGGAGATATAAAAGATGTTATTCAAAATCTTAACAGTATTATCGATGGAGACATAGATGTTGTAATAGGGGGGCCTCCTTGCCAAGGTTTCAGTCAAGCAAACAAAAATCACCGCGTAATAGATGATCCGCGAAACAAACTATACAAGTATTACTTGAAAGCAATTGAAAGAATTGTTCCTAAATTCGTTGTTATGGAAAATGTTAGGGGAATGCTTAAAGTTGCACAACAAGTAATCGAAGATTATGAAAATCTTGTTTGTCATAAAGATAACAAAATTTACAAATATATTGTTTCCTATAAATTATTAAATTCTGAACATTTTTCAGTTGCTCAGAGTAGAGAAAGATTAATATATATTGCAATAAGAGATGACATTGCAAAACAATTAAAAATAACTCCAGAAACTATATTTAATGATATAGAAAACAATTGCAAAAATAACACTATTTTCACATTGCAAGATGCTTTGAATGATATAGATAAATTAGATGCAGAAAGACAAAAAAACAGAAATGAAATAGATAGCAATATAAGTGGAAAAAAAGTTACACAAAACAAGTTTGCTTACAATGATAATAAATACTTACAAAAAATAAATGAAGGGCGCAATATTCCTTTAATATACAACCATAAGGCACGATATTGTAGTGATCTAAATTACGAAATATACAGAAGATTAGATCAAGGAGATGATGCCACAAATGAAAAAATTAAAGATATAATGCCGTACGCTCATAGGAACCACTGTTTCAAAGACAAGTACTATAAATTAATTGCGAGTAAGCCATGCCGTACCATAACCGCACATTTACGAATGGATTGCCACTCACATATACACCCTTACGAAGTAAGAGCCCTAACACCAAGAGAAGCAGCCAGAGTTCAATCATTTCCTGATGACTATGTATTTCTAGGTGCCTATTTGAAAACTTATATGCAAGTTGGGAACGCTGTGCCTCCTATGATGGCAAAATCAATCGCAGAAGTAATCATGAATTATTTGAAGATGACGTATGATAAAGATAGACCAATTGATAAAGAAAATAAATAATACGGAATTAGGAAAAACAGGAACTCATGAAACATATGTACATATTCCTACAGAACTAGACATCTCGTCTATATTTCCAAATATTAATGAAGAAATCGAGTTTAAAGATAGAAGAAGTAATTCCTTTTACAAAGTAAGACTAACCAAAGGTAGAGAACAAAGAATATGCGGATTGGGCCCCTTTTATAGAGACAAACAATTATGTGGTGGCGATGAATAAACATCTAGATCAATCAATTATTCTAAAAAAAAGTAATAATGGATTTGAGGTACTTAACCAAGAACTCCTTAATCTCATTAATAATAGTACTACAGAAAGTCAAAGTGGGCTTCAGATAAAAATTGAATTTTCACAATCAATAAAGAAACGAGCTGACTCACAAGTAGAAACACAATATTACAATTTAATATTAGGGAATAAAACAATTAATGATCAATACAGTAACAAGGATATCCTAGAAATTAAAATAAAAGATTCAAAAGCATTTATTACGAAAGCTTTTATTTGGAAAAAAATTTCTTTTGCACAATAGGATAATTTTATGAAACCATATATTTTTGCCATAGATTCTTTGGTAACAGATTTCACAATAACAGAAACTACAAAGCAAATAAGATACCGATATGAATGTGACTCTTCTAATTCAATGCTTAATAAATTAGCAGTTGGAGATGCAGTTTTAATTTTTTATAAAAATACAAATTTAATATCGTCTGAATTAATAGTTGAAGAATCAAACGACAACTATATTATTTTTAGGAAAAATTTCGATCTTTACTATGGTGTAACTATAGATAATCAAGAGCATATAAATAAATTGCTTCAAGATGACATAATAGAGATAACAGAAGAGGAATACGAATTATACAAGAAAGAACTACAAAATAATAATTTTTCTCTTGGTAAAAATATTAATAACCATCTCCCATTTAACAATCTTTTTCACACTAAATTAAAAAATAATTTGCCACGCAACATAATTGTTTTCGGAGCACCAGGAACAGGTAAAAGTTTCAAAATCAACGAAGATAGAAAAAAACTTCTCGGTTTGAGAGCTGACGAAGATTACGAGCGCGTAACATTCCATCCCGACTATTCCTATGCAAATTTTGTCGGAACATACAAGCCTGTAATGAAACAGAATAGTAATCAAACCAACCTAGATCCGGATACCAGCTTTATACTTTCTGTGTTAGAAGATAAAACACTTACCGACCAGCAAAAATATGATCAACTGTACGGAACATTCAATAACAATCAGCAGCTAACCAATCTCCCTATCCTTATGGGACTAATCTGTGGCACAGAAAAAATAAATACAAGAATGGCAGACGGTTCTGCCTCCGCCGATAATAACCAGATTGAATTCCAAGAAGGAAAAACTCTCAGCAAATTCATTAAACCGGCAAATATGCATGAACCGAATTCATCAGGCGGTATATCATACGAATATGTTCCCGGACCGTTTATGCGCATGTACGTCAAAGCAATGAAAAATGTCCAGGATGTAACTAACGAGTTCGATGATCCTCGTCCGTTTCTTCTAATAATAGAGGAAATAAACAGAGCAAATGTAGCTGCAGTATTCGGCGAAATCTTCCAGCTTCTTGATCGCAATGATGACAATGTGAGTGAATATCCGATACAGACATCCGAAGATATAAGAAATTATCTTGCAAAGGAACTTGGTGGCAACCCTTCTGATTATGCACAGATCAGAATCCCTGATAATATGTTCATCTGGGCGACCATGAACAGCGCCGACCAGGGGGTATTTCCGATGGATACCGCATTCAAACGCAGATGGGACTTCACATATCTAGGTATCGACGATAACGATTCAGACATTCAGGGGAAAGTGGTAAAGATTAAAGTCGGCAATACAGAGAAAGATATAGAGTGGAATTCACTGCGTCAGGCTATAAATGAATTTCTTGCAAGTGAGAAAATAAACGAAGACAAGCAGCTCGGCCCGTATTTCATTTCCAGAAAAATAACTGTTCCTGCCAACGGCGGAAACATAATTGATACGAATGAATTTAACAGAGTATTCAAACAGAAGGTTATTCCCTACATTTTCGATGATGCGGCAAAACAGAAAAGAAGCAAAATTTTCGAGGGAATTCCGAATGAGGCAAACAGATATTCGAAGATATGTGAAGAATACGATAAAATCGGCATTGGGATTTTTGCTCAGAGTATTCAGAACGACGCCTGCGAAAAATCAGCAAACAATGCAACGACAACAGCTAGTCAGGAACAAAATAGGCTAATGCAGCAAAGTAGCATTGATAACATCTAAATAATATCATTTTTC
>CACWIL010000218.1 GCA_902760905.1 uncultured bacterium | reverse complement strand
CCGAAAGGGAGCTTTTTTGTCTGTCTGTAAATCAAGTTCGGGCATTTCGGTTCATCAACCCTCTGTGCTCGCAGTTGTTTCGTGCGATTTGTTTAATCCGGTTGATCCTAGTGTACGACATTATTTAGACTTTTATAGCGATAATGCATCCTTTGGTACTTTGAGGGTGGAAGAATCGGCAGGAACTTATTCGGGAATAACTTGTATTGAAAGTAATGATGATAAAGTTGTTACATTATATTTAAAAAATCCCAAAGATTATATTATCACACTTGCAGAAATTGATAATGTTCCGCAAATTAAATTTGATGATTACAGATTAAATGCATATGTAAACTATGTTGAATTTGCTCAGGACCCTAACGATAAAACTATCTGTACATTAACTTTTAAAAAAGAGTTTCTTGAAATTTTGGATAAGGGTGATTTTTATGAATTGGATTCAGAAGGTCATGAAACAGAGAATCTTCAAAAAAATATTTCATGTACAATAACTTTATTTGCTAATAATTTACAGGAAGTTAAACCTTTTCATGTTCCACTTTATGTAAATTCACTTCCTCCGCGTATTCAGGGGGCAATGTTCCAGAAGGTTAATAATAAATATGTACTTTGTTTTAATATTCCAAATATTCATGGAACGGTTCATGAATGCGACACAAAGGATATAACTGTTGGAAATGATCATTTTAAGATTGATTTTTCTGGTACGAATCCGGTTATAAAGGATCTGGATGGTAACATTTCTCAAAAGCTTAGTGCATCAAATCCGGGAAGTAGTTTAAAAGATTTTGATGGCTCAGATACTGTTTTTGTCGCATTAGACGGCTGCAAGCAGTTTTTTTATTATACGGATATTGATACAGGCTCTACAAGTGATGAAATAAAATGTAAAATCTCTCTTTCAGATGATTATAATTTTAAAAAAGAAGTTAGTGTTTCAAGTCAGATGGCAAAGCTTGAAAAACCAACAATTAATATTTCAGCTCCGGTTCTGGTACGGGAAACAGACGGCAAGGTAGATCTTATAATCAGTCATTCTAAAAATGCAACTTATAAAGATGGAAATGGTAATATACAAACAAAACAGTGTGCATCTCCAGTAATTGAATATGAAATTTTTAATAACACTGGTACTTCCATAAAAAGCGGACATGGAGTTGCTCCTGTTACAATCCCTCTTGAAAAAGGTAAGTATTATGTAAAAGCTTATGCTCAGGCAGAAGGTTTTTGCGATGGGGATAAGATGGAAGGTTATGGAACAACCTCATCTAATTGTTTAAATGTAAAACCTTTAACTACATATTATGTAAAAGCAGGGAATTCAACCGGTAATGGCTCTAAAAATAATCCTTATAATTCAATTCAGAAATGTATAAATGAAATAAGAACAGATGCACAAACATATGGATACAATACAAACGGATATACTGTAAATTTGCTTAGTGATATAAAGGCGATAGAAAGTGATGTTTTTGCTGCTGACTCCCCAGCATTTATTAAGTTTTCACATATACTCTCTAACCCATCGTATTTTTTTAAGTATGTATTAAATGGTAATGGATACAAAATTGATGCTGCTGAACGAGGGCGAGTAATAGATGTTGCTTATGCTGCTAATGTAATTTTAAATAATGTTGTTATAACAGGGGGGAAAGGAGTATCAGGGGGTGGAATTGGTTTTACAGGTGCTGATGCCAGGTTTAAAATGAATGGAGGAAGCATAATAGGAAATACTGCAAAAAACGGAGGAGCAGTTTATTGTAGTACAACTTATGAACTTTATTTCAATGAAGTAGTAATTACTGGTAATCATGCAACAAACACAAACGGGGGGGGTGGTATTTATGCTAAGAAAACTAATTCTCAAGAGGAAAATGCAAATGTTATTTTAAGTGGTAACTGCATTATTACAGGAAACACAGCCGGAGAAGGAGAAAATAAAGTTCCATCTAATGTGTACCTGTCAGATGGAACAGTTATTACAATTGTTTCAAATGAAACTAGCGCCACAAATAATACTCCGTTCTCAGGCACCGTTGGTTTTACAACAGAAGAAGAGCCAACAACAGCAAATCCAATCAAAATTACAAAGAATTTTGATAAATATAAAGCTTCCGGGGTTTCACCTTATATGGCTTTTGTTCCGGATAAAAGTATTGGTTGTGTTTTTTATGATGCAGGGGAAGTTTATTTTTCTTCAAGTGTTTCTACTTTTGATGTATATAATGGAGAAAAACTGATTGTTTCTGCTAACGATACCGTTGATTCTCAGCGTAAGATTACTGTGAGCGTTCAGGATGGAAATTCTACGAATATAACTTCGCAGTGTACCTTTAGCGGACATAAGATTTTATATATGTCTTCGCCGCTTGATAATTCATCAAATAGTTTTTTTAATGCAAATTCTAATGTTGTTACTCTTAAAAATACTATAACAGAAAAAGGTGCGGGTTACGCATTGTTTATTCAGGTTACATATAAGGGCGTTACGTATGATGCTCTGCTTCCGTTTGTGTTGAACTAGGGGGAAAGAATGAAAATCAAGAGACATTTTTGGATTTTTAGTTTTATTTTTTTATTTGCAGGCTCTGTTTATTTTTCGTGTTCTAATATTTCTTCAACTGGTGCCCAGGATATTCCGGAAGGAAAAGTAAGGCTTTGCGGTAATCTTTCTTTACCACAAACAGAAGGGGCTGTTCCAGAAGAGGTGGCAGGTATTAATGCTTCTTTTCAAAATAATTTAAATGGCAGTTCGGATGGAAGAGCGGCAACTTTTACAAATCCTGATATCAATGATACAACTAAATATGAATATTATGTAGAAGCTGTTTGCGGTAGTACAACAATAACAGAAGCAACCTGGACAAGTAACGGTTCAGCAAAAACATTTTCTATGGAACTTGATTATGGATCTTGGGAAGTAGAAGCAGGTATAAAAGAGAAAGGTTCAGATACAATTATATATAGTTCCAAAGAACCGGTTAGTTTACAGGAAGGCGGACCAAAAACTTATAGTAAGGCTTTTGTTGCAAGACCTGGTCAGAGTGATTGGGGTAAAATAAATCTTAATATGCAGAGGCAATCTGATTTTGGTATAAGTTTTGTAAGACTTAATTTTATTAGTGGTAATGAAGATAACTGGAATTATTCTTTT
>CACWIL010000217.1 GCA_902760905.1 uncultured bacterium | reverse complement strand
AACTGCAATAAAAAATGAAGCTGTGTTTTTACAATATTTGTAACCCTTCCACATCCTGCCGGATGTAACACAACTTCATCTGCTATCATTATATCAATCGTCTATAACCATGTAAACATGGTTGCAAAATCAGCAAGAATTGCGTACTTTACATACTAAAGTACGTAAAACCGCTTTGATTCAGCATATAAATCATTCAAATCAAAAAATTCCAGAGATGCATTATTTAATTCTTTACGTTTTCCGTTAAAGATTCTAGGAATATCTTCTTTAGTAATCAAAGCATTACTACACACTATCGCATCAGAAAAAGGAATTCCAGAAACATCAGTGCAATGCTTCAGCGACTTTTTAATATCAATGAACAAAGCATACAATACAGCATATTCTTTCTTCGTTTCAAAACTGAAAAATACATCTTCCCCATGCTTAACCGCCAAGGCTACGATACAATGATTCTTTTTATCATAGCCAGGGGCTGAAAACACCTCATAAATATCACCCTCAAACTCCAACACACGATTAGTCTCATCTTTATGGACATTGATTTTCCCGCCATCCGACAAATGACCCAGACCAACACTCTTCAATTCAATCACAGCAATAAAATCTTCTTTCATACTATTTCATCCTCCTTTTAATTAACGTCATCTATGATGACAAATTTAACTTGCACCCTCATTCTAGCGATTGACAATGTATTACGTAAACATGGTTGCAAAACCATCAAAGAATTGCACAGGGTACAACAAAACATACTTTCCCCCGACATTAAAAAGAAGAATCCCCCGAAGACCGGGGGATATGAATTTAAGATTTATTTTCCTTAACATCCTTGATTATAACATCCAAGTCCTGACGAAAATAATTTCTGAATCCTCGCATTCGGTCTGACAAATCATCATGGATAGCCACATATTCAAAACTGCCTTCCTGCAGCGTCATCAATCTCTCTATAGCAAGATAAAAATATGACAGTTCACGCCGAACGTCTTCAGGAGCACGATTTTCCAGATGCAAATACGATTTTTCCATGTCTTTTCTCCTTTTCTTTCAAGATGCATATGTCGCATACAGTTTTTTAGATTCACTAAACAGTTCGTCTTCATCAACAAAAACCAAAGACTCTTTTTCCAAATCATCGTTAAATGAGCAAAAATAGATTGCACCTTCTTTTTCCAAAAGAAAGTTTTCAATAACAACCATATCCGAAAAATCTACTTCAAAAATATCATCTTCATTATTACTTTTTACCGACTGCCTGATATCAACAACTAACCCGTGCAATATTGCAAACTGTTCTTTTCCTATACGGGAACCGTAATAAATTTCCTCATCATGCCGAACCGCAAAGAGGAACAGCTTCCCTTTTTCCCTATTATATCCCGCAACCATGATTACGTCGTAACGATTGCCTTCAAATTCTACTATGCGACGGGGTTCTTCTTCCAAAAAAACATTGATTTTTCCATTATCCGATAAATCGTCCAAGCAAACATCTTCCAAATTAACTAACGTTATTTTTTTACCCAAAATTTTTTCCTCCTTCATGCAACATATATTGCCCGCATCATCAACCCCCTCTGTTTTCCTCCTTTCACCTTCCATTCTACTTACGTTTTCCTGTTAGGTAAAGAAGCTTGCAAAACCGTAAAGCAGTTGCACGCCACGCAACTTCATAAAAAATATTGCATCAATCAAAAGAAGAAAAATCCCACCGGTTTTTTTACCGGCGGAGAAACATTTCACTTTTACACCATATACCAGCGACCATCTTCTACGACGAACAACACATCGTCCCCATCTTCATTTTTTGGAAGAATTTCATCTTCAGGAGGATAGCCGACCAGACACAAAATCTCTTCCCCCCGTTTTACCACATACACGTCTTCATAATACGCTTTTATTTCCCCGTTTTTTACTTTTTTGATAATGCCATAAAACCTTTTATCATTACAATCAAGTTCTACCTTTTTGTCATTATAAACTATATAATTCTCACAAAAGTTTTCATCTTCACATACCTTTTTTACAACTTCTGCATTATCTTTATAAAAACCATAAACTTTCTTTACTCCGTCATATTTAGCAGCCATTTTTTCTATCATGTCTATGAACCGCACCGTTTCTGGTTTAACCATAAAATACCCCCCTCCATTTCAATATCCGCTATGCTTGCCAGTATTTCCCTGTCAACACATCTACACAGCTTAATTTCCCCCCGTCCATAAATACACCTGTATCACACAAGATAATCCTGTCATCTAAGAACACAGGTTCTGTCGGGGGGTTACCATTAATCCAGTGTTTTTTCGAAAGAATCTGCACAGGCGTATGTCCGGCAATGACCGTTCCATAACACCCGTCATATAATTCAAAGAATGCTTCACGAATCCACAGCAGGTCTTTTTCACGTTGCTTTTTCAACGGGATGAACGGTTGTATCCCTGCATGACAAAAATAATAATTGTCTATTCCATAATAAGTCGGCAACGCCTTCATCTAACGTAACCGTTTCTGCAACTCTGATTTCTTCAGATTCTTGAACTGCCTGAAGGTATCGACCCCGCCATTATCCAACCAAATCGAAATCATATTCCGGTCAAAGTCATCTATTCGTGAACCGAAGCTTTTACCTTCATATTCATAATAATTCAAGCACATCACTTCATGGTTACCCAACAGCGGAATCACCTGTTCCGGATATTTCTTGTGCAGTTCCATCACATAATCCAAACATTCCAGCGACTGCCGTCCCCTGTCGATGTAATCACCAAGAAATATCAATAGGTCTTCTACTGGATTGAATTCTACCAGTTCCATCAGCTTTATTAACTTGTCGTACATACCGTGGATATCCCCCACGGCAAGGATACGCTTAAACATCATCAAATACCACATCCATACCTAAATACCGCTTATGCAGGTACATAGCTCTTCTAAATCGTGCCGTAGATAAACCGGATACTTTGCAATATCAATCTTCATTTTATTTTTCCTTTCCCTATCCATACAGATTCCCAACAATCTTTGCAAACTTTACAGTTTCCCTTAGGTCATAACTGATTGATTCGTCTTCAAAGGCACGGAATTCGTTTTCACCACGGGCTACCAAAAACTTATGAATTTTCTCACACACATCTATTTCCAGCCAATCGTTCTCATACACATACTGTCCCTGGCATTTAACCATAGTATTTTCACAAACAGTTCGAGGGATAATATCTACAATTTGCCCGTCCGTCCTGATTTTATCCGGTGCTTCCAAAAAACCCAAATGCCAAATATTCCAGTCGTTTTTATCCTTCGCCTTTGCTATTATCATATTCACGATTCCCTTTCGATTTTTCTCTGTCACTTCATCAATATGTCGTTTGTATGCTGAAACCGCCATCTTCTCATCCCTTTCCATATGTTTTTTACATATATATTATACATAATCACAGCTACCCAATACAACACATAGCAGACGGGCGGGGGAACATTCCCCCTGTCCTTGTTTTTTACTTTTTCCATTATGCTATTATACAATTTTACTGTCTGTTCGTTAAGATAAGTGCAAAACCATCAATATTTGCAGACCATGCAACAAAAAGACAGACTTCCTGCCACTATAAAAAAGTAAAGAATGCGTATTGATTCCATATGATTTATTGATTACGGCGATATGAAAACAAAAAATGGCGAAGCCGTTTCGACTTCGCCAAAATATAAAATAAAACAGGAGGAAAATTTATTTTACGCATCCCATGTGGGATGATAAAAAATCATACATACAAAACAGGTATTTTGCAAACCGGGCGATTCCCTTATGGTTATATAAATCATCGTTCAGGAAATATTCATCTATCATCTGTTCTGCAAACTGTTCCCGCAACACATCATTAAGAACAGGCTTTTCCAATACTTCCGTTTCATATTTTTGTAATTGGACAGCAGTAAAATGGATACACCATGATTTATATTTCAATGTATCTTTCCGTGCAAGGATGACCTCATTTTTTATTTCCTTTATAAATGATTCTATAAAATCATTACGTTTTCTTTTCTTCAGACAGTCCATAATATTACCCTTTTATACAGATAGTAACTATATAGAGGGGAAGTCTTTATAAAACTTCCCCTCAAGGAAAGGGGGTTAATGTATAACAATCACTTACCCTGATTCGCAATCACTTTTGCCAATGCATTTTCCAGCCTTGCAATCCGTTCAGCTTGTGCACCAATCTGTTCAGCTTGTGCGTTAACTGTACGTATTAACTGTGCTTTACTTACAGACGGGGTATTTCCACGGTTCAGTGCGATACCAACACCAGCACCAATCATATCTTCTCCATTACCCACAGCACCACGGATATTAAAGATTACATTATCCTGTGGTTTATAGAACGCACCAATCGCACCGGCCGTCTTACCGTCATAATGACCTACCGCCGCACTGAATGCCCACTTTTCATCCCCATCCATCGGGGGAGCTTGCAAGGATGCCATCGCAGCTGCATTTGCACCAGCTTTGCCAACCTTATCATTTACCTTTGAGAACCCGTCATTGACACCGTTGATAATATTCTGTCCAACAGCGTTTACATAACCAACATTAGCGGCAGAAGAAGCATCGTTGGGGTCAGTTGCTATACCGGTAATCACACGACCACTACCATCCGATTTCGCAACATTGATAGTGTTTACACCATCATATGTAGCAGTACCACCGATATGAAGTTCATTATTGGCTAAATCAGGGGCAATCACTTCCATACCCTTGATAGCGTTATAAACTGTACCGCCGGTTACCAGATTATCATCGCCTTCAGCAACTTCACCTGTACCAAGTTTTTCTGCCCATTTCGCCGTA
>CACWIL010000216.1 GCA_902760905.1 uncultured bacterium | reverse complement strand
ATGCCTGACAATAACTGTTTTAATTTTCTCTTATTTTAACTTTCGGTACAACTGACATTCCCGGGATAATAGCGTACTCTTCAGGGTCTATTTTTTCAGTAAATACAATCTTAACAGGAATTCTCTGAACGATTTTTACAAATGAACCTACTGCGTTCTCAGGCGGGAACAAGCTTGATTTAGCGCCGGAAGATCTTTGGATACTTTCGACTTCTCCTTTAAAAATTTTTTTGGGATAAGTATCAATTTTAATATCAACAGGCTGACCTTTTTTCATTTTTTCTAACTGAGTTTCTTTAAAGTTTGCAACAACCCAAACTTCATTCGGAACAATTACGAACAAAGGAGTTCCCGGTTGTACCATCATACCTTTTTCTACTCTTTTGCCGGAAACAGTGCCGTCAATTGGTGCTTTTATCTCAGTATACTTCATTGCCAGTTTTGCGGCATCTAATTGTGCTTATTGTTCCGCAACTGTTTGTTTTGCTTTTACTGCATCTAAGTTTGTTCTTGCTTTATCTAACGTTTGTTTGGAAACTGCACCTGCTTTATAAAGATTTTCATATCTTTCAACATCTTTTTGGGCAAGCTCGATTTCTGAGTTTGCAGCATTTAAATTTGCATGTGCATTATTTTGGTTCAATATTGCTCTGTCATAAGCAGCCTGAGCCTGTGCCAATTTTACTTCGTAATCATCCTGTTCAATTATTGCAACAACCTGACCGGCTTTTACAGGCTGATTATCAACAACCAAAACCTTGTCTATCTGACCTGCAACCTTCGGAGAAACAGAAACTGTTGTTGTTTCAACATAAGCATCATCAGTTGTCTGATATCCAAGGATGTTATATATGTAATAAATCCCGAATATTACTGCAATAACTGTAAGAAACGTAAAAATGTAACGTTTTTTTACAGGTAATTTTTTTTCCTCTGTTTTTCTTTCATCACTCATTTTTCTTATCCTTTTTATATCTGTATTTTTAATGATTCGTTTAATGTTTGCCTCAGCTCTGTTAAAAGTTCTCCGACTCTTGCTATATCACTGTTTGCAATTCGTTCTTTGACATTGTGATAATGAGGACTTATTCTTAATGCGGCTTCCTCTGCCTGTTTAATACCCTGCTCTGTAATCTCAATAAGTTTAACAGGTCTGTTATTTTTCATGGATAATCTTCTCGTAATTAAACCCTTTTGTTCAAGCCCGTCAAGAAGTTTTCCTGTGTTTGCGCGGTCTTTTAGAATGAGTTTTGCTAAATCTCTCTGGCATAATTCTTTTTCACATAGTAATGTATCAAGAATTGCATATTCTTCAACTGAAACACCGACATTGTACTGCTCAAAGACCTGTGCCCCCAACTTTTTGCAGTATTTTGCTGTAAGTTCAATCTGATAAAATATAGTATCTCTAAAATGTTCCCGCAACTTTAGCCCTATTATGTTTGTTTTACTACATGTTGCAAATGCAACACATTTATGGTATCATTCATACTATAAAAAATCAAGTGGGGAAAATATTTAATCTGCTTACTTGTAAAGAACTTTTATAAAAGGAATATTATGAAGAAGTTATTATCATTAGCAATATTATTATCAATGCTCGGAACAAGTACAGCTTTTGCTGTTAATGACAATACTGTGCTAAAAGCAGGAACTGAAGAAAATATACAAAAAAATATTTACAAAGATATAAAAAAACATAAATCAGAAAAAGTTGTTCCAAAAAAGAATAAGTATGAATACATCAATCTGGCATGGTGGGGACAATTTAATGATGAATATTTAAATGATTATATTATTCGTGCAGTAGAAAACAACAAAGACTTAAAGATGGCAACTCTGACGATTGATGAATATTATCAGAATGTCATAATGCAAAGAGCATCAGAAATGCCGAATCTTTCTGCAGGTTTTATGCCCGCATACGGCAAGAATCCTATGACAGGAATTTCTCAAGGGAGCTTTGGGATTCCGATTATTGCAAGTTATGAAGTTGATTTATTCGGGAAAAACCATAACAAAACAACCTGCGTAAGAAAACTTTATGAGGCTTCTGTTCTTGATGAGCAAATTGCATATATTTCAATTGCCTCAGCGGTTGGAAGCGTTTATGTAAATATAGTTAAACTGGATGCTCTTATTGATATTCAGGAAGAGATTGTTACATTAAGAAAAGAAATTGCTGACATTATGTCAATCTCTAACAAAGAAGGTATTGTATCAACTTCAGACCTTGTAAAAGCTAATAAATCGTATATAGCCGGAACTTCGGATTTAGTTGATATGAAAAAAGAAAGAACAAAACTTCTTAATCAGCTTGCAGTTCTGATAGGTGACAGTTCTAATAATATTGAAGAATATAAACGTGCTGAATACAAAACACTTACGTTCGCAGGGAATATTCCTGAAGAAGTAAGTTCTGAAATTATTATGAACAGACCTGATTATAAAAAAGCAGAAAAAATGCTTGAGAAGGCAGGTATAGACGTGAGAGTAGCAAGAAAAGAAATGCTTCCGCGTATTAATCTTGGCGGACTTTTATTCTTCAATAATAAATATTTTGGCAGTTTATTTAATACAGAAAGTATGCTATGGGGTGTAGGTGGAGGTCTTTTCCAGCCTTTATTCCAGGGTTTTTCTCTGACGGCTAATTTAAAAGCAAAGAAAATTGCTTATGAAAAAAGTTTGAGAAATTATGAAAAAGTTAATCTGACTTCTATGCAGGAGGTTAATGATTCTTTGGTTACGGTTAATATGGACAGAGATAAGCTTGCCAAACAGAAAGAAATTCAGGCTCTTGAGCAAAAAGACTTTTTACTTACGGAAGAAAAATATAAAGAAGGTGTAATTGCTAAGCTTGATATTGACCAGCAAAAAGAAAACCTTCTGAATGTTCAGAGAATGGTTTATAATACTGAATTTGATTGTATGGTTGATTATATTAACTTTTATAAAGCAGTAGCTGCTCAAGAAATAAACGGATAATACCGTTGCACTTTGTTTGCTTGCGCCGTCTTGGATTATTGGCAGTTCGCAAGTTTTCATTCGTTTTATTTTGCTTTCGCAAAATAGCTACTCATTCCAACTTTCTCACACGGACGAGTTTCGCTAACGCTCACTCTTGCCAAAATCCGCAATAAAAAAGGACATAGTGATGTCCTTGAAATGGTAAGTATATTAAATTTGTAGTTATTTTATGAATAAATGTTTATTATATATAATTAAGCAAACTCATATTCATTGTCTGAGCTGCAACCTGTAAACTTGCCTGATATGAGTATTGTGCACGCATCCATTGTGATGTTGCATCTGCCAGATCAACATCCTGCAAAGATGACAGGTAAGAAGTTAAGTTTTCATTATTAGTTTCAAGCGTTGATTCGCTCATTTCCATTCTGTTATATACACCACCGAATTTTGTCTGTTCAGTGACAATCTCATTATGTGAGTTACTAAACATATCCATTGTTGAGAACATTCTCTTATATGCTTCTGTTTCAGCATCGGGATCTTTTGCATCTTTTGCATCAATTGCTTCCTGAATAGAGTTGCTCAGAAGTCTTAATGCGCCCATTACACCGGAATAATCTTCTTTGAATGTAAGATCTTTAACATCACCTGTGTATTTATTTCCATCTTTGTC
>CACWIL010000215.1 GCA_902760905.1 uncultured bacterium | reverse complement strand
ATTTGTCAGTTCAATTACCATTTTGGCTAATTCCAAAATATGCCCCGTGCTAGGATAAGTATTCCCGTTTTCCCATTTGTTGACTGCGGGTGTAGTAACACCGAGACGCGTTGCCATTTCTTCCTGCGTAAATCCAAGTTCTTTTCGATATTTTCTAATAGTATTTCCTATATCCATCTTCGTGCCCTCCAATAATCTATTGTAACCGGTTCTGAGATTATGATATCGGAACGCCGCAGAAATAACTATTGAACAGGTGTTAATTATCGGGAAAATTTTTTAACCGCAGGGAAATAACGGCTACTCAATAACCACCGGTAGCGTGGTATAGCTTTGTATCATCAGCGCCGGATTGTCTATTTTTCTGATTATCATGTCAGCAGCCTGCAGGCCCATGTCAATCAGATGGTTACATTTATCGATAACCATGACAGGAACAGGTTCCTCACAGAGGCGGGCGGCGATATTTACAAAATGAAGAATGCGACAACATACTGGGGACAGAGTGTATATCTTTCAGGAGACTGCGAAGCACTTGGAAATTGGGATCCTGCTCTTGCAGCCGGACCGGCATCATGCCCCGATTATCCGAAGTGGACATTTTCTGTAAAGCTTCCTATCGGTAAAAATATCGAATTTAAGGCCATAATGAAGGATGAAAGCGGAAATGTGACTTGGAAATCCGGCAACAATCACAGCTACACGGTTCCTTCAGAAGGTGGAAATTATACAATTCACTGGAATTGATGATCTGAGATTTTATTGCTATTATATTCCTGTCTCGTGTATAGAAATATATGCGAGGCAGGAAAGGAAAAGAAATGAACATACAGATTTTTGGTACGAAGAAATGCAATGATACTAAGAAGGCGGAACGCTTCTTCAAAGAGCGCGGCATCAAGTATCAGTTTATCGATATGAAAGAAAAGGGTATGAGCAAAGGTGAGTTTACATCTGTTGCTCAGGCTAATGGCGGCGTCGAGAATATGATAAATCCCGATGCCAAGGATAAAGACACTTTGGCATTGATAAAATATATCGCTGATGAAGACAAGATGGAAAAAATACTTGAGAATCAGCATGTGATCAAGACGCCTGTTGTCAGAAACGGAAAGCAGTCTACGCTTGGATATCAGCCTGATGTGTGGAAGAAGTGGGAGTAAATATCCTTCATGAAATCAGTTGTGTGAAGGCTTTACAATTATGATCGAAAAATATCCTGCTTTTTCCGGAATAGAGTCAACATCATAATAGACAGCCTCACCCTGCATTCCGCAGTTCTCAATAAGGTAGGCAGCTTTCCCACTATTCTTTATTTCAGCCTTCAGCTCTTTTAACCTGCTTCCGGCTTTCATGATTAAAAGAGTTCCGTCAAATGGCACATATTCACCTGTTGTGATAAGTACAGGTTCTTCACCTTCTGCTATTGAGCATCCGATCTTTGCGGCAGCAGCACAAAAAGAAGGAATCCCGTTTATAATTTCAATGTTATATCCGGATTTTTTTACCTTGTCGGAGATATAGGAAAACGTCGAGTAAAATCCGGGATCGCCAAGAGTTAAGAAGACCACATTTTTCCCTGATCTTAATTCATCAATAATCTTATCTGCTGCGCTGTTATGCGCATCGTTCAGATTCCCTTTACTCATCGGAAAATCGAGCGTAAGAGTTTCTTTTGATAAAATTGCCGGACAAGCCTGTGAGGCTATCGTGTATGCAATTCCCGGTTTATTCTCTTTTGCGGGGCAAGCGATGATATCAGCTTTTTCCAATATTTTGACCGCTTTTAATGTGAGCAGATCCGGGTCTCCGGGACCAACGCCCACTGCATACAATATTCCGTCCATACAATCTCCCATTAATAAAAAATGTTTTGTCTATAGCTACGATATATTATAATAAAGCGTGGATTTATTACAATTAGATATTCAAACAAAATTACTTCATCCTCATACATCACACCCATTAAATAGCCATACTTTTCCAATTTTTCAATCATCAACATTTATTTTTGATTCAACCCAGCATGGTGCAGATTTATTTATGGGAAAAGGAGAAGGTCATATTTATTCAAGATTGGGTAATCCAACAGTAGAATTATATGAAGAAATGGTTCGTGATTTAGAAGGTGCAGCTGGATCATTAGCATTTGGTTCAGGTATGGGGGCTATTAATTCATCTACTTTTCCCTTTTTAAAAAGTGGAGATCATTTAATAGCAGGAGATACTTTATATGGCTGTACAGTTTCACTTTTTGAATATTGGGCCCCAAGATTTGGAATTCAAGTATCATTTATTGATACTTCATCGGTTGAAGATGTAAAAAAAGCCTGGAAAGAAAATACAAAAATGGTATATATAGAAACTCCTGCAAATCCGACTTGTAAAGTTAGTGATATTGTTTCAATCGCTGCATTTTGTAAAGAAAAAAAAGCTAAATTAGTAGTTGATGGAACTTTTACATCTCCTTATTATTTGAAACCTCTTGAATTAGGTGCAGATATCTCTTTACATTCTATTACAAAATATATGAATGGGCATGGAGATGTTGTAGGTGGTGTTACAAGTTGTAAAAATATTGAAGATTATAATCAGATAAAATCATTTAGAAAAGATTTTGGGTCATTAATGGCTCCAATGGATGCATTTTTATGTATAAGAGGATTAAAAACTTTACCTTTAAGAATGGAAGTTCATATGCAAAATGGAATAAAAGTAGCCAAATTTCTGGAAAGTCATCCAAAAGTAAAAAAAGTTAATCATCCTTGGCTTGAATCATTTAAAGGGCATGAGATTGCAATAAAACAAATGAAAGGATGCGGCTCTACTTTTTCCTTTGAAATGGAATCCTTTGAATCTGCTAAAAAATTATTAGAAGGATTAAAAATTTGTTCTTTAGCTGTTTCTTTGGGAACTTTGGATACTTTAATTGAGCATCCTGCTTCTATGACTCATGCAGCTGTTCCTGAAGATCTTATGAAAAAGCAAGGATTAACTCGCGAACTTGTTAGAATTTCCGTTGGTGTTGAAAAAATTGATGATATAATTGCTGATTTAAAGCAAGCTTTGGATAAATGTTAAGGAGTTTAATTTATTTAGGTTGTAATTTAGTTATTGTTTTATTTTATTATATCATATTTAAAAGAAAAAAACAAAATATTTCATATGTTTTTTATTTTTTACATTTTGTAAAAAATATTTTA
>CACWIL010000214.1 GCA_902760905.1 uncultured bacterium | reverse complement strand
AAAAGATTTTATAGCTTTAATGGATAAAGCCGGATGGTCTGTACAATGGGAAGATTCCCGGAAACATATAGTATTTCAGAACGAGTCCGGTCAGAAGGTTAGAGACAGCAATATAGAAAAGACCTTTCCCGGCTTAAAAATAAGCAAGGAATCACTCTCTGAGGAATTTTCCAAGCATATAGTTTCCGTTCAAGAACCGCCCGTCATCAATCATGTTCCTGATTCCGGACCAATTGCTACAGACAACAAGCCCGAAACTCCCTCAAAGCAAGATCAGAAACGTGTAAGCTTTAAAGAAAAACTGGTCCAAAAGAAAAAAGAGGCCGACCTGTTTAACCGTGAGCATACTTCACGAAAAACCAAAAATTTGGAACGAACATTTAGATAATTAATGGTAATATACCGTTTTTATGGTTACGATTACTTATGAACATGAAATACTCCTGAAATAATTGTTTTTTAATATTAAAAAACAGATTTATATGATATAATATATTAATACTCATTTTAGTTGTATTTTACTCAACTGACGAGTCATTGTTTTTTTATATATATCATGTAATAATATCCTCAGAAGCTTCGAATAAACAGAAATACGGAGAAAAAACAAAATGATAAGACTAGGTGAAAACATTAAGAAGTACAGGCAGCAGAAAGATATGACACAGACACAGCTTGCTTCGGTGTTTAATGTTTCCGAACAGGCAGTCAGCCGCTGGGAAAACGGAAACACTTACCCTGATATTTCCCTTCTGCCGGCTATTGCCGATTATTTCGGTATATCTATCGACGAGCTTATGGGGATGGAAAATTACAAAGACGAGAGAGAAACTGACAAACTCATTTCATTGGTAAAGGATAATGAGCGTAAAGGTCTGATCAGGGAAAATGTCAGGCTCCTGTTAGACGCATCTGTACGATATCCCAAGAATTATGTCATCCTCAGCTATCTTGTCGGCCAGCTTGTATTTGAGCAGTGTGAAACCGAAGCAGAGAACAGGGCAAACAACGAAAAAGCTGTCGAGATTGCAGACAGGATAATCAATGAATGTACTGACCGAAACATTTGGAATTATACAATCAATGAAAAGATTATAGCTCTTACAAACCTCGGAAGGTCTGAAGAAGCAATCAGGATTGCAAACGAACAGCCTAATATATGGGAAACAAGGGAAGTCAGGCTGAGCAATCTGTATTCTGGCGACGAACTGATCAGCTGCTGCAAAAATAATTTAAAACAGTATGCTGTATTGATGTACTGGACCATATTAAAACTTGCTGATCTTGACTTTTTAAATGAAAAGCTTTCTATCAGTGAACGGATAAATATTTCTAAAAAGGCATTGGATGTACTCGAACTTGTTTTTGAAGACAACTTTGGAATTGCCAGCAGGAATGCAGCCCAGATGAACCGCTTTATAGCTGCAATGTATGCACTGGAAGAAAATACTGCTTCTACTCTGGAGCATCTTGAAAAAGCTGCGGAATATGCAATTAAATATGATACAATGCCGGAAACAGTTACCCTTACTTCTGTATTATTATCAGGAAGTGAGGATAGAAGGAGCACTATCACCAAAAATTTCACCGGAAACGAATGCACAGAGCTTTATAAACGGCTCTCACAGGAAAGGTACAATTTTGTGCGTAACGATAAAAGATTTAAAGCCATTGAAAAGCAACTGGAAAAATATATAATTGTTGAATAAACCGACCTTACTACCCGAATAGCCAAACAACTTGAAAGACCGAATAATATGTGGATCTGGCTACATGAAAGGCGACAAGATAGTACCTAAACCCGGCGGAGTTTTATACTCCGCCTTTATTCTATTGCCACTATCCAGAACCCCCACTCTTTTATGGTCACCAAATGCAACCTTAGTGCAAAAAGAAAAGAACCGTTCTCCCGATTCTCTTCAAAAACACTCTATCTCTATCAAAAGAAATAACAATTATCTTCGCCAATTATTCCAGCAAGTACTTTCTTAATCTCTACTCCATGTGGTGGCGGCTCAATCGTACCGCAAACCGTTCTAAGACAGTTCCTTTGAGTGCATATCTTGAACTGCCAGTGATTGCTATCAGATTTATCAACTGAATAATCATCACAATCCCAGTCATCGATACACTTGTATAAAATACTGTACAATTCCTGTTTCTGTTGTTCAGACATCGGCCATATTCTGCCACTGATTAAATCACCGCTAATATAATGTCTCACATGGATTTCTGTCTGAAGCACTTTTGTTACAACGCTTAATATATCATCGGTATTTTCCCATACAATAGTGCAGCTTGTGATTCGCACAGCCTTCTCGGAATCTGAATCTTTCTGTTTTCTACCCATTGTCATACTCTCCTCTATACCTTAATATATCTCTATCCTATATCAGTTTACTCAGATTTTCAAACGAGCTCATTCTAAAACATAATAAAGCTCTCCTTTCATCCTTTGGCTTTCTACTAAAATCATGAGTTAATATATATTCATCTAATATTTTTCTATTTTTAAATTCTACTCCATCATAAGTAAAATTAAATTTATTCAACTCTTCCATTGTTTTTGCTAAAATTTTTCCTACATATCCGTCCTTATTAACTTTTAGCCCTAACATTTCGATTGTTTTACTAGCAAAATGCTGGCAATTTTTCAACACCAAATTATAATCTTTGTCGACATTATATTGTACACTTCTCTCAGCAATAATATTTAATTGATTATTAGCAATTAGAAAAGCTTTAACTGTACCCATTGAATTGTAATCTTTTTTATTAGTTATATAATCTCTTAGATTTTTATATGTCTCTTTAATTAAATCCCAAATTGGTTGATTATCTAATTCTATGGCAAAAATATAATCATTATAAATAACATCAGCAGAAGGATTTATTACAGATTTTCCTAAAACAGACCTACCCCATTGAATCGCCACATCGTCAATCATAAGACCCACATGGATAAGTCCATATGGCATTGCGGCATTTGCAAACGGGACTAAAGCTTTATTGTCCGATACGTTGCAAAAATATATTTCTATTTTTGAATTTGCTAAATCTGTTTTTATGTCTTCTAATTCATTTATTGCTTTCTGAATATCTTCTTCTGTCAAATTTTCTTGCCTTAATGAATTAACTTTTTGATTTACATAATCTAATAAGTTATACATTTTATAATGAGAAATTAAAAATTTTAAAAAAAAAAAAAAAAAAAAAAAAAAAAAAAAAATA
>CACWIL010000213.1:4663-5682 GCA_902760905.1 uncultured bacterium | reverse complement strand
GTGCGGAAGGTAAAGTATTAGAATTTGAAAACAATAATAAAAATCTTACAAAAGAGTTTAAAATAAAATCTATGACATCCATTCTCAATGACCTTGAAAACGGATACTCAGGGGCAATTATTATTGATAACGGAAATTTTGCCATATACTATGACAATGAAAACAAAACTTTTGTCTTGGAAAGCAAGGGCAAAAAACAGGCTTTAGAAAAAGAACAATTACCGGATGTATTATCAATATTTGCAGAAAAAGCAACAAGTATTAAAGGACGCAGCAAGGTTGTTATTAATAAATAATGTATTAAAGTTGCCTTTTAGCATAAAATAAATATAATTATATTATGAAGAAGTTCGCAGCATTATTAATTATATTTAGCTTTGCTTTGCCATCACAGGCATTCTTTTGGAATAAAAAAGACAAAAATCTGGAAAAAGAACTCCAGGGAAAAGGATATGCAGGAAGTCTTCCGGCAATTGAAAATAAGCATGAAAAAGCAAGAACCAATGTAGCGGAACCGATTTTTGAGCCACAGCAGTTTGATAATCCGTCAGAGTTAAAACCCGTTCCAAAGGATAATCCTGCTTTTATTGATATTATTCAGAAAAAAGATAAAGAATCAGTATACGTAAATGATGCTAATAACATTATACCAATGCTGGAAAAATTATATGACTGTATAGATGGTAATGAAAATCTGCAGTTATTTACATCTAAAGCTAATGTAGTTTCATTAAATATAGATTATCTTGCTAAAAAATATGATGGCAAACCTGAAAGTTATTACGAATCTTTCAGAAAGTTGATAGAAGTTAACAGATATATAAAAACAGTAATGACATTAAGAAGAGAAGCCGCTAAATATCAACGCTATATGGCTTATACGGAAAGCGGTTCAATTTACAGTCCTGCAAACATTGAACAACAACTCGATTATTTAAAAGAAGAAATTAATTCTGCAATCTTGTTACTCAGAGAAGAAGGATAGTGTAAACAATATTTGCATACACTATAAAAAAAAG
>CACWIL010000213.1:0-4624 GCA_902760905.1 uncultured bacterium | reverse complement strand
GGAATTAAGAATAGCTGGAAGTATGAAAAAGATTTAATAATTATATTTAACGTAAAATACGTGTGATATTAAATTAGTTATATGGCTAATATTTTAGATAATATATCTGCTCCACCTGTATTATTTTGTCTTTGTATATTCCTCACTATATAGACTTCTCCACCCCTTGCAAATAAAATATGCTCATGATAAGATTTAAAAGTCAGACTACTGGAAGACGCTTTTTAATGAAGCAAAAATTAATTCAGCAAGTGACGAGTAGCGCAGGGTAAACAAATCAGACGACAGTCTTATTATATTTACCCCTAACAGTAAAGGAAAACAGTATGAACACAGATCCGATAGCAGATATGCTAACCAGAATCAGAAATGCTAATGTCGTTTCTCATCCGTCAGTAGAATTACCGTCTTCAAAGTTAAAAGTAGCTTTAGCAAAACTTTTAAAAGAAGAAGGTTACATAACAGATTATTCTGAAAAAGTTGACGGACACTTCAAAACTTTAACAATAGAATTAAAGTATGACGAAGCAAACAAACCTGTAATCACAAGCTTAAAAAGAGTTTCAAAACCCGGTTTAAGAAACTACAGTAAAGCTAAAAACTTGCCGCAGGTTATGGATGGTATGGGTATAGCAATTGTATCTACAAGCAAAGGTTTATTAACAGACCGTAAAGCAAGAAAAGAAAATCTTGGCGGCGAAGTTCTTTGCTATATATACTAATTTAATTAAAAATGTAAAATGGAAAATTATTTTCAATTATCAATTTTCCATTGATAGTAACAGGTCATTGACAGAAAGCCTGTAGAAAGGAAAAGAAAATGTCACGTATTGGTAAAAAACCTATTGATATCCCATCAGGGGTAGAAGTTAAAATAGATGGTAATGTTATTACCGTTAAAGGACCTAAAGGTACTGAATCTGTTTCTTTCAGAGATGAAGTTAAGGTTTCTCAAAAAGAAAACCAAATCATTGTTGAACAAAACTCTGATGACAGAAAAGCTGGTGCTCTTCACGGTTTATTCAGAACTCTTATTGCAAACGCTGTAACAGGTGTTTCAAAAGGTTTTGAAAAGAAACTTGAGATTGTCGGTGTTGGTTACCGTGCAGCTATGGAAGGTAAAAACTTAAACATGGCTCTTGGTTATTCTCACCCTGTACTTATTGAAGCTCCGGAAGGAATTACTTTCGCAGTTGAAGCTAACACAAAAATCACAGTAAGCGGTTCTAATAAACAGGCTGTTGGTGATATTGCAGCATTCATCAGAGGAAAGAGACCTCCTGAAGTATACAAAGGAAAAGGTGTTAAGTACGAAGGTGAACACATCAGACGTAAAGCCGGTAAAGCTGGTAAGAAATAATGGCGTATGCCGGTGTGAAGTCCGGTGTCGCGTTGCGTAAGCAATGCGAGCAGGGACGAAACACTACGAAACCGCCGTTGTGACGAAACGTAAGTGAAGGAACGAAGCAATCTTTGATTGCACAGGCGGTTTGAAATTTACATGTGAAGGGCTTTAGCCCGTTAAAGCAGTAAGAAAGAAGGAAATAAAATGATTAAACAAGAAATTAGAAAACCAAAAGTTCAAAAAAGACATCAATCTATCAGAGTTAAGCTTTCAGGAACAACAGAGTTCCCGCGTTTAGCTGTATATAGAAGTACAAAACACATTTACGCTCAGCTTATTGATGATGAAAAACATGTAACAATCGCTTCAGCATCATCTGTTGACAAAGACCTTAAAGAAAAATTAGCTCACGGTGGTAACATCGAAGCAGCTAAAGTTGTTGGTGAAGCTATCGCTAAGAAAGCTAAAGCAGCAGGTATTGAATGTGTTGTATTTGACAGAGGCGGCTTCTTATACCATGGTAGAGTTGCAGCATTAGCAGATGCAGCAAGAGAAGCAGGCTTGATGTTCTAATAAAGGGGTTAACCTTAACAAAAATAAAAATGACGGTATTGGAAATGCAATACCGTCGTTTTTTATGCTATAATTATCATATCAGAAAGAGGAAGGTAAAAGGATATGAGTTTAGATGTATATTTAGGTATAGACGTAGGTTCAGTTACTACGAAATTAGCATTGGTTGATGAAAAAGGTAAATATGTAGATTCTTATATGCTAAAAACGGCAGGTCGTCCTGTTGATGCAGTGCAAGATGGTATGAGACATATAATTAACCAGGCACTTTGTGAATACAAAGTTTGCGGAGTTGGTACAACAGGTTCCGGCAGAAATCTTGCAGGGGCTTTAGTCGGAGCAGATGTTGTTAAAAACGAAATTACCGCACACGCAGTTGCTGCAAGTACTAATATTCCGGGTGTTCAGACAATCTTAGAAATCGGCGGACAAGACAGTAAAATTATTATTCTCCGTGACGGTATCGTAACAGATTTTGCAATGAATACGGTTTGCGCAGCTGGAACAGGAAGCTTTTTAGATCATCAGGCCCAAAGACTTAATGTTCCGATTGAACAGTTTGGAGAAACTGCCCTCCGTAGTGAAAATCCTGCTCGAATTGCAGGAAGATGCGGTGTTTTTGCTGAATCAGATTTAATCCATAAACAACAATTAGGATATCCCGTTGAAGATTTGTTATATGGCCTTTGTCAGGCTCTTGTAAGAAACTATTTAAGTAACTTAGCTTTAGGAAAAGAGTTATTGCCTATTTTCTCATTCCAGGGTGGTGTTGCCTCTAATACCGGCATGGTTAAAGCGTTTGAAGAAGCACTTAATGCAAAAGTTATTGTTCCTGACCATCACCAGACAATGGGCGCAATAGGTGCAGCTCTCTTAGCGATGGAGAATCACCAATACACAGAAACACCTACCAAGTTTAAAGGCTGGGAGGTAGGTAATATGAACTTCCAGTCAGTAACGTGTCAATGTACAGGTTGTTCTAACAACTGTGAAGTTATTACAATTCTTGAAGGTTCAGAACCAATAGGACATGTTCAAAAAATAGGTGATATTAAAGGCAACATTATCGCTCGCTGGGGCGGTACTTGTGGAAGATGGGACATAGGTTAGGACTTTTAATGTTACAAATGGCAAATTTTATTTTCAGGTGTTTTTAATAATTATGAGAATAAAAAGGAGAAACTAATGCGTGTAAAAAAACTTATGCAAGGTATGCAAGGTGACATAGCAGATGCAATGAAAAGGTGGGAACCAGTCCGTTTTTCGCCCGCAAAAAATTGTAACAATGATAAGGTTTGGGAATCATTTGAAAATAATGGTTTAAAAACAAAATTTTATAAGAAAATATTGCTGACCCATTTGGTGACCTAAAAGCAAAACTTAATATTTTGGGTTAATAACAAAAATTTAAGTATTGTAGTTTGTAGGTTGGGTGAAACCCAACAACAAAAAAATAAGGAATTATATGAGTATAAAATTAAGAGATTTTGAGATAGGTTGTAGTAAATTAACAATTCTTGCAGGACCTTGTGCGGTTGAATCTTTGGATATTATGAGAGAAACCGCAGAAGGACTGAAGAAGGTTTGCGAAAAGCTTGACATAAATTATGTTTTTAAATGTTCTTATGATAAAGCTAACCGTTCATCAATAAAATCATATCGCGGTTTGGGCATGGAAAAAGGATTGGAATATCTTGCTCAAATAAAAAAAGAGTTTGATGTACCTATAGTTACTGATATTCATACTCCGGATCAGGCAGCAATTGCAGCAGAAGTAGCTGATATTCTGCAAATTCCTGCTTTCCTTTGCCGTCAGACGGATTTACTTGTATCAGCAGCTAAAACAGGAAAAATTGTTAACATAAAAAAAGGACAATTTCTTGCACCGGAACAGATGAAAAGTTTGGTTAAAAAAGTAGAAGACAGCGGAAACAAACAAATTATGCTGACTGACAGAGGTGTTACTTTTGGTTACAACAATCTTGTGTCAGATTTTCGTGCAATTCCTGTTATGAAGGAGTTTGGATATCCTGTAGTTTTTGATGCGACACACAGCGTTCAAATGCCCGGTTCAAACGGTGATTCAACAGGCGGTGACAGAAGATTTGTTCCAGTTCTTGCAAATTGCGCTATGGCAGCAGGGGCTGATGTTCTCTTTTTTGAAGTTCATCCTGATCCTGATAAAGCGCTTTGTGACGGACCCAATATGCTGTTCCTTAAAGATGCTGAACAAGTGTTCTCAAAATGCAAAGAAATTTTTGAAATAGCACGATAGTTTACGTCTGATATTTATTATTACGTTTCTTTTTATTTTCGATATTGTCTAAATCTGATTTCATTTGTATTGCAAGAAATATTTGTTTGCCTAAAATCTCTGCTCCATTATTGGAATCTAAATCAGTTTTAGGCTCATTTTCAAATTTTTTTGCTTTCTTTTTCTCTATTATTTTTTCTAACTCAGATTTTGATATTGTTAAATACTTTGCAGTTGCATGTGTTTCTTTTTGAGCTTCTTTAAGTTCATGTTCTCTTAAAATCTGTTTATCAAGAGCTTTACTACCGGAAGAGCGAATGCCGTATTGTTTCCATAACTTGTCTATAATCCGCTGCCATTCGGCATCCGGTTTTGGTCTGAATCCGAAATATGAACCGATACTGAGAACCATATATCACACCCCTGAAGTCTTTTCTTTATACATTATTTAT
>CACWIL010000212.1 GCA_902760905.1 uncultured bacterium | reverse complement strand
CCATTTTCCATTTTCAACTTTCAATTCATATAAGCGCCCGTGGTGGAACCGGCAGACACGCTGGATTTAGGTAACGTCACCTTGGTGAAAGGAAAGATTTACATATGAATAAACCAAGCAAAACATTGTTGATAACAGATTTGTGTTTGTTTGCTTTTGCTGTTGGGTTCTTTTTTGTTTGCTCTGTTTTGAAAAATCTTTTTCCGGTTACAGCTTCCCCCATCAACATTTGTCTTTCCGCTGTTTGCGCGCTGGCTGTCATTTTGCTTATGCTGTTTCAGTATCGCGGCAGACAAGCTGTTGGTATAATCAATATCATTATTTCTTTTGCTCTGTCAATCGCGCTTTATGGTGTTTATCACTTGCCTGTATTCGCCTTTATCGGTGAGAAAGGGATTCAGAACGGCATTTGTGGATTATTTGTTTTCACATTATTTTCACGCTTTGCGCTGAACCTGTCGGTCTACTTAAAAAATAATTACGGCTACGCGGTTACATCATCCAATCTGCGCGCGAATGTTCAGGGAAGAGGCGTAATAACAGGCGCGTATGTAATGGCAAAAGTTCTAAAAGCATTCGCAATTTTTATTTTTCTCGGCGGCGTTTTCATGGCAATGTTTAATGCATTTATGCCTGTTATCGACATCAGTACGCCATATCAAATGGTTTTCCTTCACAAAACCTTGGCAGAAGTTATGAAGCATTAAACCCTTTGCGCAATAACAAAACAATTAAATAACAGATAAATATCGGGTTTTGCGACCTGATTTTATAGATTTGCGGGTATGGCGGAACTGGCAGACGCACAAGATTTAGGTTCTTGCGGAAGACTCCGTGCAGGTTCAAGTCCTGTTACCCGCACCAGAGTGGTTGATACCACTTATATTAATCGGCCGCAAGGTAATACCTTGCAGCCGATTTTTGTCTGATTTTTTAAATGAATGGATATAATAAATGTCAGAAGGTGAAAAATATGCATCAATTGATTTTGAAGAATGTTGGCCCCATTAAAAACTGCGAAGTATCTATTACTGATTTTAATGTGTTTACTGGCGCTCAGGCATCAGGTAAAAGCACAATTGCTAAATCTGTATTTTTTTTCAGAACAGTTAAGGATGACATTTTTAATGCAATAATGAAAAGAAATGCAATGTTATTTGAGAATTCATCTTTATATAAAACTGTTCAAAAAACGTTAAGGAACAAGTTTCTTCAAATATTTGGAACTTCCCGGGCAATGAACAATGAGTTGTTGATGGAGTATCACTATGACGATACTTCATATATTAGGATTACTTTGCGCCTTAAAGAAGGAGCTGACTTTATTTCTCCAAATTATGTGTATTTTGATTTTAGTAAAAACATAATTGATTTTTTGAGTCAGTACAATTCAAAAACACCCTTTTCAGATATAAAAACTGAATTAACAAACGAACTAAATTTCTTGTTTAACGATAAATATGACACTATTTTTATCCCTGCCGGTCGAAGCCTTATCACTTTGCTAACTACACAGCTCAGCTATATATTCACTAGCATGGATGAAAGTCAAAAAAGAACGATTGATTATTGTACTCAAAAGTATATAGAACTTATATCTAAAATCCGACCACTATTAACAGACGGTATTATGGGTTATTATGAGTCGATGCCTTTCAATAAGGAGTACAGTACTATTATAAGAAAAGCAATCAATTTGACGAATGATATATTGAAGGGCAGATATGTTTTTTCAAACGGCGAAGAAAAACTATTTATTGATAGTGATAGATTTATTAAAATCAATTTCACTTCTTCTGGGCAACAAGAAGCTGTATGGATTTTCAATATTCTCTTATATCAATTGATCAATAACAAACGAACTTTTATTATTCTTGAGGAACCGGAGGCTCATCTTTATCCGGATGCACAAAAGCAAATAATGGAATTGCTTAGTTTGTTTATGAACAGCGATAATTCTCTGCTAATCACAACACACAGCCCTTATATTCTAGGAGCTATCAACAATTTATTATATGCAAGTCAAGTATACAACAAAGCAGATTCAAATAAAAGAGTGCAAGTAGAAAGAATTATCAGTAAAGATTATTTTATTCAAACATGCAATGCTTATTTCGTAAATGATGGTCTTATTGAAACATGTATTGATACAGATGACAGTTTGATAATTAATGAAGTTATTGATGGAGCCTCACAAGTCATTAACAATGACTATGATGCTTTATTCGATATTATCTACGAGGAAGGATATGCTGTTTGAAAACAAATCACTATGTGGGAAACACGCAAAAGAGATTGTTTGTAGTGAAAACAATAAAGTTTTTAAAGCCTATAATCGCCAAAATCACATTGTATACAAGTTTAAGATTGATGGTGATGTTCTTACTTCATCAGATTCAAGAAACCGATGTGACTATTTAGTTGAAGATGAAACTAAAAAAAGAGCATATTTAATCGAACTAAAAGGAACCCAGCTTTTACACGCTTTGGAGCAAATTGATTCCACTATCGTACGATTTCGTTCAATACTTAAAGATTATGATCTGTTTCCAAGAATTGTATATCACGGCAATACCCATGATATACATGGTAACGCTTATAGAAAATTCAAGACTAAATATCCTACTACACGAGCAGAAACAGATTATATGGAAGAAGTATTAAAATGATTTACTGGCAGGCGTGCCGCATTGGTACGCCTGCCGTTTTATTATGCTATAAACATTCTCTCCGTCAAATTTCCCTCCTCATCATAACAATCCTTATGCCGTTCAAATTTAGCGTTGAGGTTGATTTTGATGTGGAGTTTTTTATCTTTCTCGGAGATAACAATGCTGTCCACCAGCAGGCGGAGGTTAGCGTCGCTGATGGCTCCTTCCTTAATGATTTGCTCGATTAGCCGCTGTCAGAGAAGAACTCAAAAATCAGTCTTGGCATTTGATGGATAGGGATTCACGGCTTGATTTTCTAAGTGAGTTTCTTCCTGAATTTGAAGAATACTATGGATTGCTTTCAGATTTTCGCTTTGGTGGTTACCGGGTACTCGGCGACTTGATTTGTGATATTGATGACGAAAACAACGCCACGGAACGCAAAAAACTCCTCCGGTCAAACGACTCGAAGGAGTTCAAGGAAATGATGCAGGCGTATTATAATAAATCTCACGCACAGAGTTACCGTCAGGCGGTTGCTATTGCGTGCAGGGCTTTGATGGATAAAATCACCAAGCAGAAAAAGGCAGTGCCGTATGTGGTGGCTCTCGG
>CACWIL010000211.1 GCA_902760905.1 uncultured bacterium | reverse complement strand
GGCAGAGCTTCATAGCAGAAAGTGCAGTTTTATGACTTTCTGGAGTTACGCAGGCACAGCAGCTTGCATCAACCGTAATCTTTATTTCTGGGAGTTTTGCCTTAAGAATAAAAGCATTGCTGATAACGCAGATTCCAGTGCAAAGGCCGATAAGTTCTATTTCTTCAAGGTTGCTTAAAGTTGCAACATAATCAGCCAGCTTCATAGAACCAAACGATGGCTTATTAAAAATGCGGCTGTCCCCTACTTCCAGCTTGCTTGAAATCTGCCAGCCTTCACTTCCTTCTACACAGTGAAGAACTGGAAGATTCTTTCCTTCCTGAGTTTCCAGATAACATTTTTGATGAGTATCGCGGGTAAAGATTACGGTCTCACCTGCAGCACGGGCACTGGCGATTTTCTTTGCAACATTGGGTACGATTGCAACAGCTTCTTTTGTTCCAAGCGAACCATCTATAAAATCATTCTGCATGTCGATTACGATTAAAAGTTTCATTTTATGTGTCTCCCTTTAGCTAATAATTTTGTATAAAACATCGGAAGCTTGTTTGTATCCTTGTTTTTCTAGCTGTTCTTTTGACCATGGGTCCATATTGAGAAGCATAACTTGTAATTCTTCTCCAGGTTTTTATTCTACATCAAAAAAGTTTATCTGTCTCTTTGATTATATTTTTCAAGTCAAACTTTATATCTTATCCCCTACTCCTATGTTATCCTTAAGGTAGTTCTGACGAAGGATTGGTACAGGAGGTTCTGATATGTATCGCAGATTATGCTTTGTTGATAACAAACTTTCTCATGCAGTTATTAATTGTGATTTTGCTGCTGTAAAAAGGATTTTGGATTCCGGGGATTATGATAAAGAATGGATTAATGATATTGGTGGATTTTATGATGCAATTCCAATTTTTCTAATTTCCTATTGTTATAGTTTTTTACTTGACAATGACTATCCTGAAAAGGATTTTGAATTCTTTAAGACTAAGCATGAAGAGAATACAAAAATACTTAATTTATTTAAGGAACGCTTTGGCTTCGAAAAAGCGATAATTGAAAGATATAATGATAACTATTCTGATAGTGATACCTATATTTTGGAAGAAATTACACTTCAAGAGAGTTTTCAAAAATATTTGGAGCGGAATGGATTTGAAAATTATAAGAAAAATAATATATCTAAGCTAGATCTAAAACTATACCATGCTATTACTATGAAGGAATCCTATCATTATATAAAAAAATATTGTGAATTAGGCGCAAATCCAAATGCAAATATTAAATCGGACTCTCCTATTGCCCAACTTCTTGATATAAATGACTTCACTCCTATAGAGATTGCAGAGTCAGGATATAAAAAATCACAGGATGCATATTCTTTATTAAAAAAGCAAAGTCAAAAAGAATACATCGAACTAGAGCTTACATATCTATTTGACTATGCTATTAATGCTCAAAACTATCTATTATTAAAACAATATTGTTCATAACTTCAAAATTTTACAGTTGAAGTTATGATTTTAATTTGTACTTATAGTTTCCCAGCTAGTTCCTCTTGCAGCATATTTGCCAATAGGTTCAAATAAACAAACATTAAAATATTAACTTGTTCGAAATAATCCAGGTAAAAGAAATTTCTGATATTCAGGGTATGCTCTATATTTTTTAAAATTTTTGAAAACAGAGTTTTATCATAATGCAGAATATCAATACTATTGTCTTTCATGTGGAACTCAAATAGTTTTTTTTGCAACTCATCCTTAAATTCTATATTATCTTGAATGACGGGAAGGGTTGTTATGCTTTCCCAAGCATGCCTTCGATATTCCTCATATTCTTCATGCTCGTTATACATACATATAATTGAACCAAATTTGTAGCCCATTTCTTTTTGTTCCTTAAAATACATGTCAGAGTCAGCCCAACAATTTAAATACGATTCTACTTCATCATAAGCAGTATTAAACCAAGAAATGTATTCTTCATAGGGAGAGTCGAAACCATTTTCTTTGAACAAATATCTTAAGCGAGCACCCAGAATGGCCTGTGGATTCTGCAAATTTTTCTGGCAGACCTTCAGCTTTTTGTCAGCTTCGCATTCCTTAATTGCTTCTATCAGGAGTTGGAGTTTCTTTACCCCGGAAGCAAGGCCATCAAACAAAATTGCAGTGCCTCCTGAATACATAAAGCCGTTTACAATTTCAATCTTAGGATCTATTAAAAAAGTTTCAGGATTAGCATATTTGAGCTTGTCTTCATTATTTGGAACTGGCTTAATTTTTGATTTTGACAGTCCCAGATTTTTGATACACCAGTCGTATATTTCTGATTTGCTTTCGGGCTTCTTCTTGTTATATTTTGCAAGAACTTTTACATCCCAGTTTATGCTTTTTGCAAAGTCTGAAACTCCTTCAAAAAACTCTTTTGAGCCGGCAAGCCATTGCAGCTTATGATCAACGAGAACACCTTCTAATGAAAAATATATGGTCATAAAAATCTCTCTTAATTATCGGATTTGAAATTCATCAGGCACATCATATACTGCTTCATTTTCACGCAGATCAACGGCAATAAGCTTGTCTACTGTAGTATTAAGAAAATGAGCAAGTTTTACAAGATTATCTATGCTTGGTAAATCTTTTCCTGCACGCCAGTTATAAATAGCCTGAGGCTGTTCAAAACCAAAAAGATTTTGAAGGTCTTTAATCTTAAGATTACTGGCCTTGATATAATTGGAAATATTATTTGCTGTTTCTGATGGAAGAATTACTGGATTTAAAAAATGCTTAGAATCAAAAGTCTGTTTCATACAATACCTCTGGAGTTTTGATTTAGGCATAGCAACGCCACACCTTCTGCATTCAAACTGAATGCAAAAATAAAAGAAATTAATCTTTTCAAAACTCCGTATTGCCACCACGGACTTATATCTAAACTAGATATGGCATGAAAGCAACTTGTGCTAACATCTTCAGAATAGACTATGTCATGCCATATGTCAATAATTATTTTTAAATTAAAGCGCAACTTGAATTTTTGTAACTTGATTTGTGAAACCAGAGCCCCAGTTCTAAGAACGAGACTCTGTCCGATTACACACTCCCCTATCGTTCTTCAATTACGATATCTGAAACTTTCCTTCAATAGGATGCTCGTTATACCATTTCTTTGACTTCAGTTTATTAGCCGCAGTTCGAGCTACATCACAATAATATGGCAGGTTTGTAAGCATACTTGCATCTGCTGCTGCAAAGTCTTCTTCAGAAGTTTTTGTACAAAGCTCTATGAGTGAATCTACATACCACTGTGCAAGCTTGTCAAAATATTTTGCACTCATATCGCGAATGTCTCCAACAGAAGAACCATCTGGATTGCAGGCATAGGTCTTGAACTTTTCGATTTTTACAAGGAAGCCATTTTCTGATTTTGAAATTGCAGCCCAAGATTCTTCGCAGGAATGTCCAATTGCAATTTTTGAAATCACCTTCATATGAATTTTGTATACATCATTTAAAAGGTCAATTGACTGAACATCCGGCAGAATTGCCTTTACCTTTGTGTCACTTGCATCCGGCTTAATGTCGAGAAGAAGTCTTACTCCACCACGAAGAGTCTTCCCTTCTGGGATTGTTCCCTCTACTCCCTTGATTTCTGTTTTATCCAGACTATTAGAAAGCTTCTCAATATTTCCGAGAAGACTATTTGATTTTGCAAAAAGACTGCTTGCAAGAACAGCACACGAAATTGTAACTAAAAGAATTTTTTTCATATCATCCTCCAGGGATTTTTTTTATTTTCAGCAACTGCTGAGTTGGCCCTAGTGTAAGAGCTTTTCTCTGCTTTGTAATTTTTTAAAGTCTGGCTTGATTCAAGTCTTGCTTTAATTACAAACTCCAAAACCTGCATTATTGTTGAAGCATAGATTTTGAAGAAGCGAGGTGATGAAATGGAAGTTAGTAATTCATACAGTGGTCTTATGAAAAAAGAAACAGATAATGCTTGTCTAAATTTCCAGGATAAAGCTTTATCATCCTACATTTATATTAAAAACTATCAGCAGATTAATCTTGAAAAGAAAGAACTGGCAAAGGAGTTTATCAGTGGTGTTCTGGATCATGACTCAATAATTGCCTTGAGCGATATTTATCTTTCTGTTCTTAAAACTTCTGAGCATGAAAAATATGAAGGCCTAAAACATGGAGATGGTTTTGATTTAGATGAAGTAGTTACTTCTTTAAGTAAGGATCTTACAGATGACTATCAGAAATATGGAATTATTCTTTACCTTCTGGATCAAAAAAATGAAAAGGAATATCCGGATACAAATCCCTTAAAAACAATTCTAGATAAAGAATACTTTCAGGATTTTTTTAATGGACTTGAACTGTCATACTCCGAACGAGTTCTCTTTGTACTGGCTATTGCAAACGAAGTATGGGGCTGGCTTTTTCCCGAGTATAAAAATGATGAATATAAAGCCCATCTTTTCTGTCATATTTGCGGGATTAAAAAAAAGGATGAACTTGCCTATTCTCGAAAGACTAACAGTGAGCTTATTCAGCTGGGGCTTTTTTCTGCTCCCTGGAAAATCAGCAGCTATGTTTATTCATATTTTATGAATGAAAATCCGGCCTTCATTTGCTGGAGAGTTGTACCTCCTAAGTGTTGTGATATTTATGATTACAAAGAAACCGGCAGATTGAATCAGAAAGAACTGGAAATAATGCGTAAGCTGAAGGGCTTTATGGTTATCTGCAGTGATAGTAATTACAGAAACGAATACTTTTTAGCTGATTATTATCACGATTGCTTTGACGGAATTTATGAGTTTACGAAGATGTACAAGGGCACAAGCAAAGCAGAAATGGAGTTTTATATTTATGTGCTTTCATTAGAGATTAATCATCATGCCCTTTTTATTAATAAA
>CACWIL010000210.1 GCA_902760905.1 uncultured bacterium | reverse complement strand
GGAGTATAATCACATGATTATGCCGCTTGCAACAGAGCGTGACAAACAAACTCAGGTAAAATGGGGAATAAAAGATTTTGAATACAGATTCGGAAGAAAACCTGAAGGAATGTGGCTTGCTGAAACTGCAGTTGATGATGATACACTGAGAGTTTTAGTTGAAAATGATATTAAATTTACAATATTATCGCCATATCAGGCACAAAAAATCAGAAAACAAGGAGAGGAAAGCTGGCAGGACGTAAGTTGGGGTAATATTGATCCTGCTCGTTCATACAGATATTATATAAAATCTGCTCCCGGTAAATTTATTGATTTATTCTTTTATGACGGAGCAATTTCACGTTCTGTTGCATTTGATGAGCTACTTAAAGATGGTAACAAATTTGTTAACAGGCTTAAAGACGGTATATCAAAAGACAGAAATTATCCGCAGTTAATTAATATTGCAACTGATGGTGAAAGCTACGGACACCATACCAAATTTGGTGATATGGCATTATCTTATGCAGTAAAACTTAAAGTTAAAGATTCCGGATTTATAATAACAAATTATGCAGAATACCTTGAAAAATACAGAAGCAACTGGGAAGTTGATATAAAACCTGTATCATCATGGAGCTGTTTCCATGGTGTAGGTCGCTGGTGTGAAGACTGCGGCTGCTCTACAGGAGGACATCCGGGCTGGAATCAAAAATGGAGAAAACCGCTAAGACAAGCTCTCGATTTTCTTCGTGACGAAATGGTTACTGTTTATAACAAACAGGCAAAAAAATATTTTCTAAATCCCGAAGATGCAAGGAATAATTATATAAATGTTATTCTCGACAGAAACTCAGTTTCAATTAAAAACTTCCAGGAAGAGTATTTCCAGCCGGATTTATCAGATGAGGATAAAGTTAAGGCAATGGAGCTTCTGGAAATACAGCGTGAAGCTATGCTTATGTATACAAGCTGCGGCTGGTTCTTCTCTGAAATATCAGGTATAGAAACTGTACAAATAATGAAATATGCAGCACGTGTTATGCAGCTTGCTAAATCATTTGTTAAAAAAGATTTGGAAAAACCGTTCCTTGAAATTTTAAACGAAGCAAAAAGTAATATCCCTGAGTTTGGCACCGGTAAGGACGTTTATGAAAAATTTGTTAAGCCGTCAGTGGTTACTCCAAAACAAATTGTATGTTTGTGGGCTATATCATCTTTGTATTCTGATGTAGAAGATGAAGAAAACGTATATTGTTATAAAATCAGAAAAAAAGCTTATAAAGAAGTAAAGAAAGGTGATTCCAGATTAATAATCGGTCATATTGAAGTTGAGTCAATGGTAACTCAGGAAAAAACAAATATGATGTTTGCTCTTCTTCAATTCTCAGGCGGTGATTTCCATTGTGCGATTAAAGAGCATGATTCTAATTTTACTGAAATCAAAAAAGAGTTAACAAGAACATTCCTTGTCTCTCCATTGACTGAAATAATAAGAGAAATTGATGCATGCTTCGGAAAAGAGTATTTTACGCTAAAAGATATATTTATAGAAGAGCGCAGAAAAATTCTTCAAATTATGCTTAAAGGTAAACTGCAAATTTTTGCCAACACTTATGAATCTATGTATAATGAAGGTAAAGGCTCAATATATCAGATGCAGGGACTCGGTTTGGCTATTCCTGAAGAGTTCAAGATATCTGCTCAGTACGTTTTAACAAAGCAATTTAATGAATTATTTACAAATGCAAAAGGGTTTATTGATGCTGATGTTATACAAATGGCTTCTGATATTAATTTTGAAGCTAAGAAAATTGGTATTGAGATAGATAAGAAACCTACAGCTAAAATATTTAGTAAAAAAATTGCTCAAAATATTAACAGATTAGCTTATTCTATGGATTTACAACAAGTTGATGCAACGCTAGAACTGCTTGATTGTATTTCTAAACTAGAGATTAAGGTTGATATTGCAGAAGCTCAGAGTTATTTTTTCTCAAAAATTGTATCAAGCTTTGATGAACAAATTCAGAATATAACATGTAAAGCTGACAGAGATTTACTCTTAATGTTATTTGAAATTGGTGAAAATCTGAACATAAATATGGATTATTATAAAAATGCTTTTGACAGAGCTCTTGTAGGCAAGCAATAGTCATATTTTCTCAATTTTACTTTCCGATATTAAAGTTATATAAATATTTCAGTAAATTTGAAAAATTTATACTATACTTTAATAGTGGTTAGTAATTATGGAGAAAGAGAATGACAGACGCATTAATAGAAAAAACAAATATTCATCCTTCAGCTGTAATACATCCTTCTGCTGTGATTTCCGAAGGAGTAACAATTGGTCCTAATGTTGTAATAGGAGAAGGTGTTAAAATCGGCAAAGATACCAGAATTATTGCAAATGCTTATATAGAATTTGCAGAGATTGGTGAAAGATGTACAATATCACCTTTTTCAACTATTGGTTCAGAACCTCAGGACTTAGGATATAAAGGTGAACCTACAAAAGTTATTATCGGTGATGATACTATAATTAAAGAAAATGTTACTATTCACCGTGGTGCAGCATGTGGTGACTTTACAACTAGAATAGGTAATAAATGTTTACTAATGGTTGGTTCACATATAGCACACAACTGTGTACTTGCAGATCAGGTTATTCTTGCTAACCTTGTAACTTTAGGTGGTCATGTTCATGTTGGTTTTGGTGCATTTGTTGGTGGCATGAGCGTTTTCCACCAAAATATAAGAATAGGTGATATGGCAATAATTAGCGGTTTCTCTGCATCAAGACAAGATATTTTACCTTATTCTAAAGGTGAAGGCAGACCACCGGTACCGAGAGGGTTAAATGTTGTAGCGCTAAAACGCAGAGGTGTTTCTCAGGAAATAAGAAATAATATGAATCTTGCATTCAAATATCTGATATCTGAAGAACTTAATACTTCTCAGGCAATTGAAAAAATAAGAGCTGAAATTCCTGCGAATGAATATATAGATAAAATGATAGATTTTATACAGTCATCAAAAAGGGGAGTGCTTCTTAAATCTCATAAATCCGGTTATCAGTCATTAGAAGATTAATTATAATAACAGCTAATAAATAAAGGGTATTAATTACAATTAATACCCTTCTTATATGCAATAAGTATTAAGTTTTGTTAATCAACTCAAATAATGCTATCTAAAGAATCTTAGCCATAATTTATATAAATATTAAAACAAATTGTTGACATATAAAAATGATGTGCAATAATAATAAAGGGCACATTAAGTGTAGCTCAAA
>CACWIL010000209.1 GCA_902760905.1 uncultured bacterium | reverse complement strand
CATTCTGTTGTCACCCTGGAATGTCAGAGCTTCTGCCAAATCGAAATATAGTTCAATCCATATTTTATACAAATCTTCTGATGTAATTGAAGGCATATTTCTATTTTTTGCAAGATATTTCTGTATTACAGGCATAATTTCATTATCAACAAGATTAATAACTTGACCGTAGTTACCAAGCTTTACCAAAGATCTTACTTCTCTTGATTTAACAAGAGCTTTTTCCAGCTCCATATCCTCCGGAAGTTTAGATAAAACACTCTCTGCACATTCAATTGCACCCCAGTAATTGCCCATCTTCATGGAAGCAGACGCAAGATATCCCAAGATATCAATATGCTCATAATCCTCGTTTTCATCAAGCATCATTACTGCTTTTTGCAGATAATCAAAAGCGGATACGTAATCTATCGGTTCAAGAAGTTTGCCGACACGGGTATAAATATTCTTTTTAATTTTTTGATAATAAGGACTTGCCTTATGCTCAATCAACTTTAAAGCTTGCTTTTGAGATATTATGTACAACCCGATATCACCTATATAAGATGATTGTTTCATCAGCATTGTCCAGATTTCAAAAGACTGATCATTATTATTAAGTTTTTGTACAATATATCCCAATAATGCTATTGAAGATTGTTTATATATACTGATAATTTCATAGAGTATATTCAAAATTTCTTCAAATATATCATCATTTTTTACTATTGATACTATGTTTTTCCAAATATCATTACTTTTGAACTCAAAAGACAAATTATTTATTTGGTTTATATACCCTTTATTAATCAAAGAATCTATTATTTGCTCAAAATCCTGCTTAGAGTTGTTATCAAAATTTTCCAACATTGCAGGGTAAAATTTGGAGCCTAAAACAGCCATTGCCGAAAGCATTCTGTATGCGACAATATCTTCCTGTCTTAATATGCTTAATCTGGCCTCTAGTATTGATTCTAAAGAATTATACGAAATGTGTTTAAGATTATTACGTTTAACATCCTTATACAGCATAATCGCCTGCTCTACAACTGCCGGATTGCCATTTGAAATTTTTGCAGCAAGCTTCATAAAATCTTTTCCGACATTTATATCACGATATTGTGTAATAAGAGCCTCTACCTGACTTTCACTAAAATTTGTAATTGTAATATCTTTATAATTTTCTGCCGTAAGTAAGTTAGATGTGAATCTGCCCATGCCGGGTTTTGCTTCTTTTGAAGTTATCACAAATTTACATCTTTGCAATACATATTCATCTTTTAACAGCTCTTTTATAAAGTCATAGGACATTCCGTCTATATATTCAATATTATCTATGATAAAAACTGTCTTTATTTTTTCAATTATAGTCAGAATTACTTTTTTCATCATGATAAACATTTTTGCTTTGTTTTGATAAATATTTTCGTATTTATCGATATTTTCCGGGTATAGAAAATTAAGCAAATTAGCGATTTCCGTATTAGAAAGAGTTGGAAAATCCTGTCTGAAAAATCTTATTGAATTCTTTTTTAACTGTAACGTATCCGGACAAAAATTATTAATATTAAAAAAGTTTAATAACATGTCCTGAAAATATCCAAATGGAGATAATTGTGTTATTTGTGTACAAGTTCCCATCAACCAAACTAATTTTGCATTTTTAAGTTCGTTTACTACATATCTTAATATTAAGTTTTTACCGCAACCGCTTTCACCGTTTAATGTAATAACAGATGTTTCTGCATCTTTTATTGCTTCAAACAGGCAAGATTTTGCTTTTTGTTGTGAAAATGTTTCAGCTTTATATTCGGCATTCAGAACACCTGAGCTTTTCTTCTTTTGAATAGAACTTCCCTGTACAAATTCAACCCCACATTTCCTGCAGAAAGCGGCATCCGGCATATTTGCACTGCCGCATTCCGTACAAATTTTTAACAGTGCAGTATGACATTGTTTACATTCTGTTGCTCTTATAGGATTAATTGCGCCGCAAACTTTACATACAGATGCGACTCTTGTACCACATTTTTCACACTTTAATGATTTAGCAGATATTTCGTTTTTACATTTGGGACATTGCATGCAGCCGGTCACCTATATCAACTCAACTATTTCATCTATTGCTGTAATAACGTCTTGTTTGTTCATTTGCAGTTTTTCAGCAATTTCTGTAATTGGTAAATTCTGTTTATATTTTAAATCAAAAATATCAATAATGTTTAACTCAGGTTTTTGAGAATTCAATTGCATTAATTTTGTTTCCAATCCTTGAATATCAATATTTTCATCATGTATGTCAGGAACAAAGTTAAACATTGAATAGTCTACAGGTTTGAATAAATGTTCCGGTGCCGGCTCTGATTTTTCACTACTTTCATCACTTATATTGTTATCATCAATAAATTCTAATCCGGAATCCTCTGTCAAAGCAAATGTGTCTTCTGTATCATCAATAAAATCAAAAGTTTCTGTTTCTTGTATATGGTCAAGTTCCTGCATATCTACAGAATCATTTACAAAAGATATTGAATCTGAATCAAAAGATTCAAGCTCAATGCTTTCATCTTCTGCATTTAACTGAACATCTAAATTATTTTCTTCTGACACGGTATTTAATACTTCTATTTCATCTGTATCATCACTACCATCTTCGGACATATTCTCCGTTTCAAGCTCAAAAACTGCATTATCGTCTTCAAGATTTTCATCAGAAATCACTTCATCTGTATCATCCAACTCGATGCTTTCAACAGGTCCTATATTCTCTATGTCAGATTCTGATGCAGTTTCTATATTCACCGCATCATCTTCATTAATAACCTCATCCTGATACCCCAATTCTTCAATTTCATCATCACCAGATAACTCTTCATGAGTTTCCGCTATTTGAATTGCACTATCTTCTTCTGCATCATCCAATAATGATATCGTAAGATCAGAATCTTCGACTTCTGCCATATCAGAAATCGTTTCAATTTCTTCCTCCGATTCATCAGAATTTGCATCTGCTAAATCAGAATCGAACTCTTCTGTATCTGCTCCATCTTCAACATCTGTTTCAGATTCAAGAATTTCAAAACTGTCTGTCTCTATTTCATCATTTGATTCTATTTCTTCAATTGGGTTATCTTCAACACTTTCACTTAAAACAGAAACAAACTCTTCTGTATCTGTTCCATCTTCAACATCTGTTTCAGGTTCAATAATTTCAAAGCTGTCTGTTTCTATCTCATCATTTGATTCTATTTCTTCAGTTTGATTGTCATCAACTGTTTCAATTAAAACAGGCTCAAATTCATCTGTATCAGCACTGTTAATAGCCTCTTGTTCTGACTCAAAATTCC
>CACWIL010000208.1 GCA_902760905.1 uncultured bacterium | reverse complement strand
TTATTATGAAATCATTACTCATTATGCTAAAATATTGGTTATAATGGAAAACTTAACAAATAATAATTGCGAATATTATAATGATTTAGATTCAAATTTTAAGCTTGCATATGAGTTATGCAAGAAAGAATATTCGCATGACGAATTAATGTTTTTGCTAAATTCCGGTAATATTCCGCAAAAACAAATTGCCGCACTTAAATTTGATTATGTGAAAAATAAAAATGATGTATATGCATTACTAAATAACCTTACCGGCTGTGACGGAAAAATAAGAGAAGCAATTGCCTTAAAAATAAACTCAATACTGTCAGCTGATGAACAGGCAAGAGAATTGTTTGCTCAACTGTCATCTGATATTTTTGCAGATGCAACTATCGATATTAATGCAAATATTTGCAGGCTTGTTATAGACAGTGCGATATTATTAAAAAGTTACAACAATTTTTGCATATCTTATACGAACAGAATTGTCCTATACATACAGGAAGCATTAAAAGAACTGGATAAATTTATATTCAGAGATAAAAAATACGTTATTAATAAGCAATTGTTTAAATTATACTGGTGCCTAGAAGCATTAGGCGAATTTTATGAGTTCGTTGAAGAACGGACAATGAAAGACATAATTGAAAAATGCGCAGTTCAAAACGAATACACAATCAGGGAAAAAACTGCACAAATTTTGGTTAAGTCCGGCTTGTTCAATGATATACGCATAAAATTAATGAATGATGATAATTATTATGTAAGAGAAGTACTAAATCATCCAGGCCTTCTCTAAAAAGTCAAGATGTCCTTCAATCAAGAATTGCGCAAAATCTTTTGTATCAACCTGAGCTGCAACTGTTGATAACAAGTCTTCAGGAAGTACAGACACCATATTTATCAGCGTTTCCGGTTCTAATGCAATCATTGAAGGTACCATGTCGTTTTTCATCAATGTACTCAGCATATCAACATACATATTATTTCCAAAAACCTGAAAATACTGCTGGTCTTTATTAGTAATCTGGAAAATTAACTGTCTTTGGATATCAGGATCTATCTGCGACATAAATTTTCTGAACTTGTCTTCCGGTAACGAGGTAATACTATCTATCAGACCCTGCGGATCTTCAATATTACCATACGGTTGTCCGGTAATTCCTTCAATAAACTTCTGTTTTATATCAGGAGGAAGGTTGTTTATCTCATCGACTATAATAAATTTATCAACGTCTTTTGACATAAAAAATTTCGCCAAATCTTCTTCAGGGATCAAAGATATAAGCTCTTCCGGAGGAAATGCATCCAATACAACATTAACAAGTTCCTCTGTATCAACTTCCATTAACATCTTTAATAGAGATTCCTGATTAAAAAAGTACAACCCCATTACTAAGTCCTCTTTTTCCAACAAAGGTAAAACTTCAGATCTTGTTTTCGGGTCCATACTCTGTATCAGGACAAACTTATTCTCAACATCGGTTAATCGGAATATTTTTACTAACTTTTCAGGAGAATTAAACATTTCACGAGCATACTGAACTGCAAATGTGTTTCCCTGTGCAGCTTCAGCCTCAATAATCTCATCAATAGTTTTCAGACCGTATTCCTGCGTCATACGGGAGGATGAAATATGCAGCCTCTCGGCGAATAAAGCCATATTTGCATCAATAACTATTGCCATATTTCTCCTTTGTAATTATCTCTCTTGTATATATAAAGTATATTCAATATAAATAATTGCCTTATTATTAAGAATTGTAAAGATAAATATTATATGTTATAATATGATTATGAAAAGATTTATAATTATTCTAACATTTATATTACTTTTTTTAAACTGTAACAATGCTTTTGGAGCTAATTTTGTCACAAAAGATTACAAAGTACTGACAAATGATAAATATACAATTTATGCAACTCTCAATTACCCCAAAATAAAAGAAAAGAAAGATTTTCCGACAGTTGTCTTGCTGCATTCTATCGGTTATAGTTCTGAATGGTGGGGCAATTTACCAACAGAGTTAATTAATCACGGCTATGCAGTATTAATGATTGATTTAAGAGGGCACGGGAGAAGTGTATATAACTCAAAACTTGTCAGAACATCCTGGACAAGCCTGACAAATAAAGCTTATGCAAAATATCCAGATGATGTTATTACAGTTATAAATTATGTAAAAAAAGAGAACAAAAGAACATTTTTTAATAACTGGGCTATAGTTGGCGCAGATATAGGTGCAAGCACAGCAATACTTACAGCTAATAAAATAGATAATAAACCAAAAACAATTGTAACACTTTCCCCGGTTGTAAAAACAAAAGGTTTATATATTCCTGTAAAACTTGCTGAACTTGATAATATCGATATTTTATCTATAACAGGAAAGAATGATTTTCAAAGCAAAAAAGCTAATGAATATCTTAAAAAATTTGCTCAGTCAACATATGCTGAATATACTTCATCTTCTGCAACTACAGGTATGATTATGCTTAAACATGATGAATCTTTAAACGCTATAATTTGCGCATGGATTGATGAATACATCAAAAAATAATCATTTTTGTTTAATAATCATAAATGATTTTAATGCCCTGCCTGTATCACCTGAAGATTGAGTTGATGTAACGCTTATATTTTTGTAATTCATTGAAGTTGAACTGCCACCATCAAAAGCCATTGCAGTATCAAGACCATACTCTTTACACAAGTCTCTTGCTTCAAAAATATCCATAGGATGTTCATTTGTAACTATGAAAATATGTGCTTCCTGTTTATTCTGATCAATATTTTTTATTCCGATTAACGTTCTTGCGGTTTTATGTAATACAGAAGCAGATTCACGAGTTACATTTCCATCCTTATCTTTAACAACAAAAAATTCTTCTTCCAGTCTTAGTTCCGGTAATAATTGCGGACCTCCCTGAGCAGAGGTTACAACAGAACACAAAAAATCAACATTAGAATTATGTTGAGCAATTTCGTACTTTAATTTGCTGTCACAATCTAATACCCTAAATTCAGTTCTGTTTAATATTTTTTGCATATTTTGTCTTAATACAGGATTAGACATCATATTCTCATTAAATATAGGATCCTCAACAGTTTGATAATCATTAACTATATATGATATAGTTTTTTGATTGTTAGGATCAAAAAAACCTGTATTGATTGTTAACAAAGAGCCTGAATCTGTATGTGCCTGTTTATTAGTTATAAGATTTTGAGAAGATATAAATTTAATTCTTTTTTTTATTTTGTCACCGGTAAGAACAAAGTGATAAACACCATCATTATACTGCATATTTATTGGGTCAGCATTAACAGCTCCGATACAAGATATAACAA
>CACWIL010000207.1 GCA_902760905.1 uncultured bacterium | reverse complement strand
CGTGCTGCGATGTTTGAGTTTTGGGTCAATAATATCGTAAAATGATTTACATGATGTTTTAAATTTATATAACAATCAATATTACAAAATGTAGTATTTCTAATATAATAAATCTGATATAAAGTGTGAAGTAAAGATGTTATACAAAAAGAAATACAAAAGTAAAACATTTTGTAATCTTAAAATATTGTACAACCCCTTGACGTAATACAATATATTTTCATAAAATGATGATAGAAAGAGTGTACTTATTGAATACTACGTATTCAGTTTGTTTACACAATAAAATCATTATGATATGGAGGTTGTATTATGTCGGATGTGGAAAATGTAGTTGTCAATGAAGAAGCGAAGGAAGTAAAAAAGCCCCGTAAAAGTGGGAAAAAAGAGACGGATACTAAGTCGTTACGGTTGTCGCTTGATAATCGTGAGTGGCTGGATGAGTTTTTTGAGGAACATGGCAATTTAACGCAGGATGAAGCTTTTACGGTTTTGCGTAAGGTTGCAGAAATTGGCAATGTTAAGGCGAAGGTTCCCGGTCGTGCAGATGAAATTGATGATGTACGGCATCTTTGCGAACAGATGGTGACTAAATATTTGTCAGCAGTAGAGGGTATTGCAATCGCAAAGGAAAAAGCGGAAGAAGATGTTAAGGGGCAGATGGATAAGTTACGGTCCCAGATTGAGACGCTTACAATGGACGTTGCGTACTGGAAAGAACGTTATGATGAGGAAAGTAAACAGCGGAATAATTGGATTGGGAAGGCTAAGGAATACTTAAATTTAATTGAAAGTCAGAAAGAAAGAATATCTGACTTGAGGTTTGTTAATGACAGTCAGAAGGAAACCATTACGAAACGGGAAGCAGAGATTGTAAAACTGCAAGAACAGTTGAAAAATGTACCGGATATGTCGGCCATGATGCAGGAAACTTTGCAGCAGATGCAGGATATTATCAAGAAGTCTTCTGCGGATGCAGAAGAAAATAAAGAAAATAAAGAAAATAAAGAAAATAAAGAAGGTAAAGAAGGTAAAGAAGGTAAAGAAGGAGTGAAAGCATGAGTAAGAATTATGTGGTTAAAAGGGTGTTTAATTCAGCAGTCCCCGGATTTGAAAAGGACGATGCTGTGCTTGAGGTTGAGTATAAAAAAAGTTTTAATGATGAAGCGGATGCAGCTGCTTATGCTGAAAAGATGTTAAAATGCACTGTGGTGTGTGAGGGAGAAAACGAAAAAAGTATCATGCCCCTGTATGAAAGCGTTGTTGTGTACGAAGAGGAAGAGTGATAGATGGGCGGTTGCTCCGCTATCCGTGATGTGGCTGAAAATAATAAATAAATGTGAATAGGTGAGACTGCCGGAATATTCGGCAGTTTTCTCTTTCTTTTTTATTGTGTGTATGGTGAATACCTGATGTGAAAAAACAGTATGATATAATAGTGCAGGTAAAAGGGGGGTGTTATAAATGTTATCGGTCAAAGCAAAAGATAAATACGACTGGAACGTCTGGCATTATGGTATATTAGAAGCGCCGGACAAAATCAGAACGGACGGGCAATCTGTAGAGGTTGTTATCCGCACGATTTGCGAAAATACGGGCATCAAGTGCAAAGGTCAGTTTGTTTATGAAAATGATTGGCTGGAAGTAGATGAAGCTGGTGAGCCGCATAAGTTTTTGGTTGCCCGTGGTGAAAAAGAATTCCGTGCGTTTGAGGATGAAACGGTAAGTTATGACCTAAAAAAACTGTGAAGTATGGTAGAATTATCGGTAATTTGTACGGTTGAGGTAGGGGAAGATGGAAATAGATATTTCAAAGTAAGAATTGATAAATGCTGAAAAGATGGAAAAGGAAACGGGTGAGACGTGTTATCACATGGATTGCCTAGAAAATGAGTTGTATAACTCACTTGGTGCGGCATATCGTGAGGGTAAGATAGGCAAGGAAGAAGCAATATATTTGCATAAGCGGTATCTTGGTATGGATGTTACGTTGGATAATATTTAATCATAGCAAAGGGGGTATCTTATGAAGCCTGAAACGGTGCGTTTCGTAGATATGATGGAAAATTTGGCTGTGATGTATGACGGAAAAAAGGAAGTTTTTAGGTTCTATGCGGATAATTCGGTAGTTATTAAGAATATAAGGTTAGACAAAGATTTTTGTAAGAAATTTTTGGTTTATGATGATAGAAAGGTAGAACTTGATTGTGAAGATAAGAATTTTTATGGTATTGTTAAAAAAGTAGAAAATGGGGTAATTAAGGAATATTATGAAGATGTGTATGTGGTCAAGCAAGGGGAAGAGATATTGTATCTGATTGGGTATCCTCCGGAGGATGACTCGTGGCAGGAGTGGGTGAAGGACAAAGACGGGGAGGATGTATTGTTTGTATTAGAAAAAGGTAAATATTATGTGGTGTAGGGCTAAGGAAAATTTTGAGAAATAACTGCTGGTTAATCCAGCAGTTTTCTTTTTTTTGCTATTTTGTTTTTGTAAACATAATGTAAACAGTAAATACATAATGTACACAAAATAAAAAGATAAATTTTAGTAAAAAATCGCATGAAATGCAGGGGTTACACGGGGTGCAATGTTTTTTCCGCAATAATATAAACGTACAGTTGGCACTTTTTTGATTTTCCCTCTTTTTTACTTTTTTTGTGATATAATGAGATACATGAAAGATGTTTAGTTGGTTTTACAGAAAGTTGAGGTATTCAGATGAAAGCTATCGTTTGTGAAATGTGTGGTAGCAATGACTTAATAAAACAGGATGGTGTGTATGTTTGTCAAAACTGCGGAACAAAGTATTCACCAGAGGAAGCAAAAAAAATGTTTATAGAAGGGGCTATAAAAATTGATAATGCAGCATCTGCTGGTAATTATTTATTATTAGCAGAAAATGCTTGTGATTCAAAAAATTATTCTGATGCTGAAAATTATAGCAATAAAGTTATTGAAGTTAATTCTAGTGAGGCTAAAGCATGGTTCATTAAAGGAAAATCTGCTGGTTGGCAAACTTCAGTAAAAAATATGAGAACGGAAGAAACTGTTAATTGTTTTAATAAAGCTCTTGATTTAAATGCGAATGAAGATTTCAAAAATGATATTCATAAAGAGTTAAAAAAGATTTTAATCGCAACAGTTAATTTATCTTTAGATATCTATTCAGGTTATCCATCTTTTGAAAGTTCACTTGATGTTTTAAATACAGCTAAATTATCAAGGTTACAGTATAATGATTTTTGCGAAAAACATTCATTAGATAAAGGTGATTTTGATGAGATATTGATGTTACAATTTGTAACCTGTGTAATAACAGCTTATTCCGTTATTTTAAAGGATTATAAAGGTTTTGATGAACATCCTACAGATTTTGCATTTTCTGAATATATAAGTCGTGTAGATGGTGCAGTCAGTATATTAGATTATGCAATTACGTTAGGGAACAATGTGATTGCCCTATCTTCTGCTTACAAAAAAAAGATAGAGATTTTAACAGATAAAGAAGCTTCTAAATCGTATATGATTGGTAGCGGTGGAACATGGGTAACTGATAAGACTTTAAAGGATGAAGTAAAAAAGTCAATCATTGATGAAATTATGGAAACACATAAAAAATGGAATAGTATTGATTCATCACATAAGATTCCGAAAAGACCATCACCTTCAAGCGGATGTTATATAGCAACTGCTGTATATGGGTCTTATGATTGTCCGGAAGTTTGGGTTTTACGACGTTTTCGTGATAATGTTCTTGCTAATACTTGGTATGGGCGGATGTTTATTCGTATGTATTATGCAACCAGTCCGTCATTTGTTAAATGGTTTGGATGTACAGAATGGTTTAAAAAATTATGGAAACCTAAACTTGATAAAATAGTTATTCGTTTAAAGATGAAAGGATTTATGGATACACCGTATAATGATAAAAATGGCAATTAATTAAAATAATAAAAATCCCTGAAATTGCTGGATACAGGCAAAATCAGGGATTTTTGATTTATATGATTATTTCCAATATAAAACTACTTTAGGTGTGTCAACCGGAATATATAACGTATTGCCTTGTCCTATACGGGCTGCAATATTCATGCCTATTATGCTTCCGCTTTCTTTGGCTTGATAACCACCGAGGTTCCAACTACGTATAAATTCCACATTAGGATAAAATGCAGTAAATTCTTGAGAAGCACCTGGGCGTAGGGGTGTTGATGGTGTTGCTTCCGGTTTACCAGCATCCTTATATTTCATACCAGTCATGAATGGTACACCGCAAGGTTTTCCGTCAAAATCAATACTGCTTTTTCCCCATTCGATTACAGCCATTTCATTTGTGTTGTTGGTAACAGTCACTGATAATCCAGCTACATTTGCTCCAACAAGCTGAGCTGTTGGATAACCACGATAAAGTCTTTCACCCATAATCGGTGATACAGGTTTAATTGTTAATCCATACATCGTAACTGGTGCAGGTTCTGTTGCGAATTTAACGCCACAATCAGCAGCAAAGCAATGGCTGCATAATGCTACCATGAGCAATACGAAAAGTAAAATTTTTTTCACAGGTTACACCTTCTTTCCAGTATTCTTTATTTTATTGTACATTCTTTGTAATTCTAAGTCAATTATGAAAAGATGGTAAAGAAATGATAAAAAGCTACTTGTTGTGATATAACAAGTAGCTTTTTCTTTTTTACTGAAAAAATCAACGCTTCAAAATGCCCCATAACGCACGGGAAAGGGGCGGGTAGGGGTAACAGTACCCCCAGATTTTACTTACGCCCACGGGCTTTTGTACGATTGCTACTGCTGCGGTCGGGGGAAAGGTCGGCTGGTGGTTTCTGCGGATTGACATATTTTTTATAGTAATCGTCGATTTCTTTCCGGATATTTTCCCAATCATCAATGATATCTTTTAAGCCAGGGGGATGATAAGTTTCTTCGATTTCTTTAATACGGTTCGTTTGTTTAGTACGGTACGGTTTACCAGCGTTCTTTCCTGATTCATAAACAATCTTCCGGATGTCTTCATTAGCGTACGGATTTGCAATCATTGTATTAAAAAGTTTATCCCGCTCGATGCCCATGTTTTTATGTACAAGTACATGTTCGTCATGGGTGCGGTCGTCCGGATTTTCGGGGATGGCGTTTTGCGGTTCAGGTTGTTTTTCATCCGATGGTTTGTATGCAGCAATCCGTTGATTTTCAAGTTTATCCTCTTTTTCCTGTTCAGCAATTTTTGCTAATGCATCTTCATATTGTTGGTTCATCAGTTGACCGTTATGTTCTGATGGTTTTACAAAAATGGTAGTAGTCCATTTTTTGTCATTGAGACGTGCATCATAAAATCCGGATGCGGTAAGATAGATACTCATGATGTCATTAACTGATGACGGGGGAGTTTGTCCAGGCATTTGTTCCCATTCCGATAGTGCTTTTCTTTGCGTTTTTGCAAAATCAGTACTGCCGGCAATTGCTTTGCAGGATGATTTTAATAATTTTGTATTAGTAGTACTGTCAGGGGAATAGGGTGCATCTTCAATTTTTGCGTTAAAGGGGTTGCTGTCATCCGGCTGGGTGCTTTCTAAAAACTTTGCAGCCAGAGGGATTAAACTTTCACCGAAGCGTTTTCCTATATAAGCTGCAATATCTTTATTTGTAAATTTATCATAAACAGCAGCTGCTTTTTTGCGTACATCTAAATCAGGAATTATCATGTGTGATAATTTATATTGCAAGGATTGTAGGGACAGTTTATGACGGTTTAACCAATAACGTTTTTCTTTGCCACGTTTCGTATTGTTGGTTTTTGCATATTCTTCTTCGTTATATGTAATGTGGTCTTCCAGTAATTTTTCATATTGGGCGAAAAATTGTTTTTGCCTGTGGAGCATACTGTTTCGATTTTTTTCGTAATCAGAGATGTAAGTGCTGCGGGGATTGAGTGATTTGATGTAATCAAAATCATCAGCATCAAATGCATCAATGTTATTTCTGTGCTTGTTAATTTCTTTTTCCAATTTTAGCATATTATATTTTATGTGCGACATGTTTTGTAGGTATGAGCTGTTCATCTTTGGAACGTTCTTCGTTTTGTTTAGCATATGAACGCAGGTCTACGGTCAGGGTTTCTCCGATTTCGTTCTTGATTTCATTTTCGGCAAAATATTTATTTTGCAATTCTTGCCACTTTTGGCGGATTGCTTTGATGTTATTATAATCAGAAATATCACTGTGTTTTTCAGTAGTTTTTTTCCATTGCGGTTTTTTATATTTTCCGTTTTTGGAAAATTTCTGCGGACCAGTAAGGGATTTTCCCCGGTCGGGTTCACGAATGTCGATAACGATTGGATAGCCGTTTTTATCTAATAAGGGTTTGCCGTTTTTATCTAACTGCAATTCTTGCCATCCTCTGGTGTAGATAACATTTCCTGATTTGTCATATTGTAGCTTTTTATTTTTGAGTACCGGAGTTCTGTCAGTTTTTTTATCTTCGGTCAACAGCTCAGCATCAGGATTTATAACTTTCCCGTTTTTATCAAGTTCTTTTACTGTTCCACGTTTGTAATATATGGTTGATGACTTTGATTGTTCCCAGTGTCCTTTGTCCAGGCGGCGGTCAATTACTAATACATGTGCATGGTAATTTCCATTATCACCACTGTGTATTGCAATATGTACAGGATGTTTCTGTGATACAAATTTGTCGGTAACGAGTTCTATGATAAGTTTTTTATTTTGGGCATAAGACAATTCTTTTTGGAAAGGAACAATCAGTTTGTAACCAATTCTTCCCTTTTCGATGTTATTTATGGAGTTAAAACATGTAGCTGCATCTTTAAATTTTGCTGGTGCACCAGCGGGCAATAACATTTCAGATGATACAAGGTCATTATTTTTTGTATGAGGGTAATGTGTGCGATGTGTAGATTCTTCGTATACGATTGACCGTGAGTTATAAGATAAAGATGCAAAAATGTTATTATTACCCTTTTTGTTCAACTTGTTGATGATGCTAAATTTAAGATGTGGACAGGTCATGGTGATACCTCCGATTTATCAGGATGCAGCATAGCTGCATTTTTTATTTTGGCGTGAAACGCAAAGTTGATGAAAGAATATGTGTACGCCGGGGACGGCGTACATTGCAGAAGAGCATCGGGGATAGCAGAGCGTAATCCCCGATGCGTTCCCCGACTGCGCAGCGGTCGGGGCGAAAAAACATGACACAAAATTATGAAGCGGAGCGGAATAAATTTTGGGGCATGTTTTTGAGCCTTCACTCCGTTTCGGAGTGGGGGACGTTTTATCTTTGAGTATAGTATAACAAATTATAATGAGTTGCTTACCCTGCAAGTGATATAAGAGTAAAAAAGTTTTTCGAAACTGCTATTGGCCATGAAATTGTATTTTTGTAAAATATTATCAGAGGGTGAAGATTATATACTTTATTGTTTAAGGAGGGTTTATCATGAGTGAGGAAAACAAAGAATTGACGCCGTCCAGTGAAGTTAATGAAGTGAAGACGGCAGAACAGGACGCAAAAGCGAGGATTTCTCGCAGGGATGCAGAAGAAATGCAGCTGCGGAAAAAGCTCAAAGAGTACAGGAAAAATAAAAAAGAACTTGAACGGTTGGAAAAGGAAATTGCAAAGTCGGATGAAGAGTTTAAGGAAGCCCATAGAGCTAATCGTGCTTCTGCTATGATTAAAATTGGTACAACCATGGTAGCAATGTTGGGGTATAGGGAAAAAGATAAAGAGTGCGTTAGTAAAAAAGATTTCCAGAGTTTGATTGATGCGGTAATCGCTGATGTACAAAAATTGAGGGGCGAAGAGGAATATAGGAATTATCATTTTGATTATGATGATTTGGTTTTTGCCCTGGGTCTTTTGAAAGAAGAAAAGATGTGTTCTGTGCCGGAAGACTATCAAAAATTGAATACGAAGATTGCTGAAAAAGTAAAAGAGCTGATGCAGGAAAAT
>CACWIL010000206.1 GCA_902760905.1 uncultured bacterium | reverse complement strand
AAGCAAATCCTCCAAAACCTGCTTCTTTAGAAGGTTTGTCATACATATATATTCCGTATTTTGTCTTTTTTACAATGTACTGTTCACGCAGTCTTACAGGAACATAAAAAGAGAAAAACCCGTTTGATATATTAATCTGCTCATGCTTTTTCAAACCAAATCCCCATTTCATATCTGCATAAACGGAAAGAGTCGTTGTACAAAAGATTAAAAATATAATAGCCAAAATTTTCCTCATTATTAACTTCCTTTTTTACGTGCTTACTTATACTAACACAACCGTATAAAGTTATGAATCAGATGTTTTTTCCTGTTTTAAATTTATTTTTTTACGCATATTGTCTGCAATTACACCCAGCTGATTTAAAATAATACCTGAAAGAAAACCCAGTGCGATTGATTTGCCGCCAGAAACAAGTTTTGCTGCAGAATACATAGCTGTTGCAATACCGCCTGCAACAGGAATACCTGATTTTAGCATTATTGATGTTCTTTTATCACTGTCTTGCGCATGTCCCAAACCGATAGAAAGTGTTACAAAGGAAAGAAGTATTGTCAGAACATCCGTAGGAGCAGAACCAAGCCTCAAATCTCTTACTTTATCAAAAAATTCTTTACTCTCAAGTTCTACAGATTTATCAAATAAATTAACCGCTTTTTTCAAAGATAATAAGGCTCCCGATTTTTCAAGCTCATAAGGTGCAATTCTGTAATACATCTCAAGCATTTCCTGTAATAATCCGGTGCGGCGGTTATCGTTAATCTGTTTGTCTATTTGCGTAATATTATCCTGTTTGTATTTTTCCATTTGTTCTGCTATTTTATCATTTGTATATTGCGGAAATTTATGCTCCTTTAATTTATTGAGTTCTTTGAGAAATAAATCTTTATTATTTTCATAAATCTCAGGATTTTTAATAAAACACTTAAGTTTATTCATTATTCCGATTCCTTCTGCATCTTTTGCCGAAATAAGAACGTCAAGTGCCTGTATATATTCATTTATATTTGTTACTTGTTCTGCATTTGAATATGAAATAATATTCTTTGCTGAAGCTGACAGATTCGCCATTTCCGTTTTGTCTGGTCTTATCTGTTCTGCAGCAATAAATGTCTGCCACATTTCTTTTCGTTTAAATTTATTATTCTTTGACCAAAAATCTTTGAACGAAGCGTCCCAAAAAGTTGAATATAAAGATGATGTAGCTTCATTTATATAATCATACCTGTATTTAATGGTATTTTTATCTAAGAAAACATTAATACTGTCATTACACATCTCTCTTATGCCTTTGGCATCCTTTAAAAGCTCTGCTTTTGTGCGCCGTACCTTTTCTATTAAAAATTTTCCTTCTTCTATTTCTTTTTTTTCTTCATATTCAACAATATCATCTGCTGAATTTTTCATAATATATTCATCAAGTTCATCAAAAATTTTATTCATTTGATTGAATTGTTTTTCTGTTTTTTCATAAGATTTTAAAACAGTTTTTTCTGATACTTTTTCAAAATATTTTGTAATTGCTTCATGTAGTTTTTGTGTAGGTTTTGTTTCGTACATAAGTTTCATAAATAAAACATCTTTTAAAGAGTTTATATTGTTTATACTTTCTGATTTATGTATAAAAGAATTTATCCTTCGAATAACAAACTCATAAAAACTTTTACTTTTTTTCGAATCGTTAATAGAAGTACGTGCAAGTTTTGTTTCAAAATATCCTTTAATTTTGTTCAGAAGAACGTTTGTGTTCTTCTGAAATCCTTTTGATAATGTAAGAAGAAGAACTAACATTCCAAGCGTAGCAATTGTAGCGGCAGATGCGGTTTGGTATTGTTTATTTATTTCCTTTGCCGGAACGGAAGCAATTTTACGCACATCAATAGTACCGTCAGTAAGACTTTCCGGCTGACTGCTTTTAAACATAACGGGTTTTGATGCAGGCTGATTTGTATTTAATTGGACACGCATATCTGTTTTACTTCTTTTTCTGGTAAAATAGCATAAATAAAATTCATTGTCTATTTTAATGCAATAAAATATCTTTATGCTATTCTTTTATAATAAGGAGAAAACATGAAAAAAAATTTTTTTGTTATTATTTTAAGTATTTTTGCAATTTTTTTAATTAATTTTAATCAAAATTTATCAGCCATGCCGAATCCTTGGATTAATTGTGATGACGACATAAGCTGCGGAGCAAAAAAAGCAGGGTTTAATTTTCCTCTGAGAGTTCAAAATTATTCTGTGAGAGCAATGAAAGACATGATTGAGATAAAATTCCCTCTTGATAAAAAGCGCAGCGTTACCGTAAGAAAATCTCAGGTCTATGCAGGAAATACTGATGATAACGGTATTGGTGATACAAGCGGTGTTTATGTAAACTACCCGGTTAATAAATCCATTACTCTTAAAAATGGTGTAATGTTTAATGTAAGAGGGAAAAAGAACATATTTTACGTATCAAATTTTGCAGCTGAAAACGGATATTACAGCATATACAGTGAGCAGGGACTTAAGTTAAACGATATTAACAGGATATATGAAATTATTGCAGAAGCAGAAGCTCCTCGCAGCAATTTTGATGGAAAAGAAAACTTTACGCTTGAACAGTTGAGAAATTTAAGATGGGCCGACGGAATTGTAGAGCCGGTTTACACACAGGATTGTTTCCCGAGAACTTTGCAGAAAATGGGAGTCACAAAAAACTGTTTTGAAAGAGCAAACCTAGGTGCTGACGGAGTTTGTTCTGCTTCAGAGATAAAAATGATAAAAGATTACTACAAAAAAGGATACAAAAAAGACCCGCTAAATAACGGCGAAGGTCAATTCTGCGCAGAATAATTTAAGGAAATTATATATTTTTTATAGTAATATTGTTATAATCCTGTCATTCTGAGGGAAATAGTTGTTTAATCCCGAAGAATCTCTTTAAAATATAAGTTATAGCGATTCCTCACCCCTAAATTATTATTGGGTTCAGAATGACAATATTTTACAGTAACATTATATATAATTACCTAATTTAATTATTTACCCACAACTATTTTTTAATAAACATCAGTTTTATTCTGTAGTAATCCTGCTTTGTTTCTTTGTTTGTATCTATCTTTATATCTTTAACTTCCCAGCTTGAGTTTCTGTTAATAAGGATTTCTTTTTCTTCTTTTTTGCCCAGATTATCCATCAAAACAGCCTGAAGCTCTTTTGGAGCATTAACTTCAAAAATAAACTTTGTTTGTTTAACAGAGTCTATGTCGTATGATGTTGACATAAAGCCTTTTTCAATGTATTTTGCTCTGATAAGTTTTTGTTTAAGAACAGTTAAATTCTCTTCCGTTACAGGTTTTGAG
>CACWIL010000205.1 GCA_902760905.1 uncultured bacterium | reverse complement strand
GCCGGATATACTTTAATTGAATTAAATTAATCAGATTTGTAATTAGTAAATAATTGAGTTTTATTAATTTTCTAAAACCCATGAAATCTCTTCGTATATTTCATTCAATAAATCTGATGATAATTTAGAATTCTTTTCCAGTAGTGCCTGTTTATCAACCGTTGTAATCTGAGCACACAAAGCCACAGAATCTTTTGAAAGTTTTGATTCAGATTTATTGAGAAATACATTTCCTTTATAGTCGGCCAATCTGCAGTTTGTAGTTATCGGAATTACAATTGTAGAATTTAAATCACTTTCATTTAGTTCATTATTTTGTACAATAATTCCAGGCCTTACAAATGCAGGGGTACTGCCTCGAGGTTCTTGAAAATCTACCCACCAGATTTCACCATTCATCATTCTTCAAAATCTCCCTTATAGCGGCAAGACTGGTTTCACGAAATTTTCGCAATTCTTCGCTTTCTAAGTATTGATTATAAGCTGCATCTGGAATCTTTTTTATTTTCTTTGTTTTGAGGGCAGGCGTCTCTAAAATACAAGTTTGTTTTTCAATAATAGTGGCAAGTCTGGACATTAAAGCAATCTGTTCATTTAATTGCAATAAAGGAATAAGTCTGATTAATTCAGCTAATAAGTTTTTGGAATTTAATTTTTCAGATGAATGACCATAAGGTACTGCAGGAGAAGCAACGTTCATACAATCAGATGATTCAGAATTATAAGAAAAGACAACTTTCTCATCTTCTTTTCTAACCGAACCTAAAAATAGGTCTGCCGAAACCTTATATAATTCGCATAGTTTTTTAATATTCTTAAGAGAAGGTTCAGCCGTTCCGCTTTCATATTTATTATACATTTGCCTTGATATTTCAAGGTATTCAGCAACGGCACTTTGAGAATAATTATTCTTATTTCGTAATAAACGAAGAATCTCTTTCACGCTTTGAGTATAAAAGAGAATTATTAAATTGTCAATTTATATTTGTCTAATTATATACAATATTAGTTTACACTTTATTTCACTAGATACTTTTTGTTATTCTCTTATTATAATGAGTTACCATGCCATTTATAACTACGACGATAACCTAACTTTTCTGCTTCGGCGACTGTCATAACTTTTACACAGTTTTCAGTATTATCATAACTTAAATCAAAAGGTAAATGATATATCATAGAATCTGGATTGCATTTTATGGCAGGATATTCACTGAGCTCAATATTTTCATGAACTTCAATTCCCAACTTTTTAGCAAATGTTTTGGCTACTTCGGAAAGTTCATTATGACATACAAATACAGGTATTACTTTCTCGTTAGGGTGTTCAAGTTGATATTTTATTGATGTTCCATAGAGCTGACAAATGTGATTTTCATGAATTTCTTTTTTTGTGGACCAATATTTACATTGAATTATTAATGTTTCATTTTGCTTTTTACCAATTAACTCAATTCCTAAATCTTCGAGTCCATGTTTTATACCATGATATTCAATTTTATATTTTTTTTCACTTTCATATTTATAACCAACAAACATCTCAAAATCACGTCCAATTTGCCATTTTGTTTTATGTCGATTTTTATATCTATCATAAGCAAGTTCATTACGTTCAAGACTAGATAAGTTTTCCCATTCTTCTTTTGTCAGCCATCCAGTTTCTTCTAATGGTGAAACTTCCGATGTATCGTCATTTAATTCAATTTCAGTATCTTCTAACTCAGGATAAAGTGTATAAAGATATTTCAATTCATATTCTAGCATTTTATTGCGTTCTATAAGTTGTTTAATATCTCGTTTCAAATCTGTTATCTTAATTGCTCTGTCCCATTTTTTCTGACTATTAGAATCATTAAGTTTTTCTATTTCATGGTCTATTGGAAGGATAAGGAAATCTGTTATCATGCCTGCAAGCCACTTCTGTGATTGTGATTTTTCTACAAGAAAATTCTTCTCATAATCCTTTAATCTAGATGCAAGAGTATTCTTTTTTTCATAATATTTATCTAAAAGTTCTTTTCGTTTATTTTCTATCTCAATTTTTTCTTTTTGTAATTCGTTTTGTAATTTGACGGTTTGCTGTTTTTCCGTACTAAGTTTTTCAAAATCTTTTTTCAATTCAGTAATATTCTTTTCATTAAGCTCATTAAGTTTTTCAAGATTTTTACATTTTGCTGTTAATACTTGATTTTCTGATGAGTAATTTTTTATAATTGCACTTATTAACCATATAATAAATGCAATAGCACCTACAATAACAATCCACATAAACTTTACCTCTTCATTTAATTATCGGCAACATCTCTGATTTTTTTTCCTTGGTAAGAAATTATTCTTATATACAGTTTTATTAGTTCAACGACTATCAACCTACACGGTCGTAAAAAAGTGCGAAAATGAGCATAGGGCACAAAATAATTTCTAAGGTTTGGGCGAGCCTGCACTACAAGCGGTGCTGCCCTTAGCATTATTTTGTGTCCTGAGCGCAGTGGGAGCTATTTTTTTACAGATATTTGTTTTTTCCTACAAAATGGAAGAAAAGGCGGTTTTTGTAGGAAGTTTTTAATGATATAAAATTTAATTTTACCTACAAAAACGCGTAAAATGCGATTTTTGTAGGTATTTTTTTGTTTGAAAAGCCGAGGCCTGATTGTTTTAGAAAGACTTTTACAGAAAATCTGATTATTTTTGCCTACAAAATCAGAGATTTTTACATTTTTGTAGGCAAACTGGCGAGATTTTCATTGATTTTCTGCGCAAGGGCATGGAGCTACGCCGCAGGCGGCCCACGCAAGCGAGCGAACTAACGTTAGTTAGTGAACGAGTGCGGAGGCTGGAGCGCCAGCGGAACAGCGCAACGCCCGACCCGAAGTGGTGATTGAGCTTGTCGAAACCACCACGTAGGGATGCGCCCAAATAATTTTAATTTTTCTTAAATCCTGCGAAGGCTTTAATCATCAGGATAATTGCGAGTAAAAGAACCACAAGGTCTGTAATCAGCTGAGCATAGAAGACGCCCTTTACGCCGAGACCTACGACATGTGGTAAAATTACAACGAGTGGCAGGAAAAGGACAAGCTGTCTTGCGAGGGCGAGAATTGAAGCACCGCCGGCCTTACCAATTGCCTGGAAGAAAGTAATCGAAAGAATCAGAACACCGTAGCAGATGTAGGCGCCGAAAATTACACGGAGCATTGGAGCACCGGTCTGAACGATAGCGGCATCTGTAATGAACATGGAAAGCATCTTCACAGGGAAGCACATAATCGGAACGTAAAAGAGAAGAGCTACAACGGTTGCAGAAATCATAAAGGTGCGGGTGAAGGCGCCAACGCGGTTGAAGAGTTTTGCTCCGTAGTTTGTACCGATTGCCGGCTG